>JBEBTM010000202.1:0-7656 GCA_040393745.1 Thermogutta terrifontis
TGAGACATAAAAACGTCATACAAAAGCCGGAGTTCTTTTCCGTGGAACATTTTCGAGAATTCGATCGTTTTCTCGACGACCTGCGCGACAACCTGATGCCATACATTGAAAAAACTTATCCCGTTTTACCGGGCAGGGACAATAGGGCCGTCGCGGGTCTTTCGATGGGAGGAAGGTCGGCCATGCATGTCGGCATCAAACTCATTGACGAATTCGCCTACATCGGGGCCTTCACTCCGGCCGTCGGGGTCTTGCCTTATGATGTGGAAAAAGGTCTTTTTACGAAAGAAACGCTGACCCTGCCGGACAAGTACAAAAAGAGTACGTTGATCATGATCGTGAAGGGCGACAAGGACGGTGTCGTCGGGGATTGGCCGAAAACCTATAGTGATACGCTGAAAAACAACGATGTCGAACATATTTATCATGTCGTCGAAGGCGGACATGATTTTGGGGTTTGGAAAAACGGGCTTTACAACGTTGCACGAAGGATATTCAAATAGATTCATTGTTCGCATCGACTTCATATTTTATAAAACAAATGCCTCTCCTTAGATATTCCAGAAAAGATATTGTCCGCCTGGCGACTGCATCGGTCTTTCTTGCGCTTTTTGCAACGAAAGTCGACGCTCTTCAAGCGGAAGCTCCTTCGCATTGGCAGGAATTGGGAATTACCGACTTCCAACCATCGGTCGGGGCGTTTGTCCATCCGGAATCCGGCTTCACACATCCCGGCGTGGCCATGACGAAGCCGTATCTGGACACGATGCAGAAACACGTTCGAGCAGGAAACGAGCCTTGGCTCGGCGCTTTTCGAGCCTTCAGTCGAGGCGGTCGGACGCGCATCGACGCCGGGTTGAGCTATACGGGTGTTACGGAAATCCCTTGGGGACCACCGGGGGATCCGCATGCCCGCGCCGTTCGCCGGGATGCCGACGTCGCCTTTCGGCAGATCCTCATGTGGTACATCACGGGCGACGAGCGGTACAGGTTGCACGCATTGAAAGTTCTTCGCCAATACCGCAATTTGAAGTCCGTCATCACGCACTGGGACGAAGGGATTCATTGGGGCTGCATCATCTGGAAATTCTGTTTCACCGCCGAAATATTACGTTACACGAACGGGCAAACCGAAGAATCCCGCTGGTTGCCAGATGATACGGAGGATCTAAGACGGATCATCGACATGACGCGAGGTTTCTTCGATCGGACCTGGCTCTGGATGAACCAGCATTCGATCGCCAACCAGGCGACGCTGTCCGCCGCGATCTTTCTCGACGACAAGGAATGGTACGGCGTCGGCGTGGAACGAATTATGGTCAACAAACTCGGCGACCACGGCGGAGCCAACGGATCGCTCAAATACCAGATACGCGAAATCACGGAACATCCGTTTAGCGGACGGAAAATTGATCCGCCTAACATCCAGCTTGTCGAATTGGGACGCGACATGGGACACGCCTGGGGAAATATCGGCGCCTTGTCGACCTGCGTTCGGATCATTCATTCGCAAGGAACCCGCGTCGATCCCGAAACGGGAGAAGTGAGTCAGGCTTCCAACGCGGTTGATCCGTTCCAGTTTCTCGATAACCGTCTCCTTGCCGGAACCGACTACTTTGCCCGGTATAGTTACGGGATCTACGTTACGTACGTTCCTTGTCATGTCCGAATCAAGAGCACCGAATTTTTTAAGAAAATCGCTTACGAAAACGACCGAGGACGGATCGATTCCTATTCGGGCATTCTCTACAATCATTATCGATACGAAAAAAAATGGAGCCGCGACGACGAACGGTTGCGATACATCGCCCAGGCTTACGAAAGCCGGCTTCCTGAGAACGATTCGCAGGATTTTTGTGGAAACGCCACGCTCCTGTTCACCCCAGAGGCCGCTCTGGACGATCCACCCGTTGCGAAAATCTTTCCTTCGCATCCGTCGGAAACAGTCCGGACGCTTGCCGCAATCGGCTCCGTCCGTCATGATAAAGTCGATATTCTCGAAGAGGACGGCTTTCCTTTCGTCCGAACGGATCCCTCCGGCGACGGGGCTTCCTTTGCCGTCCCGCAGCAGAGGTTTCCGCGAACCGGCATCGTTTCCCTGAAGTACCGGAGCAACGGAACTTGCCGTTTGGAAGTCGCCCGGACTCTGGCACAACGACCGCTTCGTACACTTTGGCTTCCCGATACCGGCGGTGTTTGGAAGCAGTTCGACTTTGTCCTGCCGACAACCTATCACCGAAGCAACATGGCGATTTATACCTTGCAAGGTGAGGCGACGCAAGTCGATTTGGCCACGCTCGATTTCGCGCCCGGCGAACAGGCTCTTCGCATCGTATCCGTCGAAACACGGCCCAATACCGTGCAAGAACACGATTTCGGCCAGGTGGATCGATATTATTTCCATGCGGGAACGGAATATCGCATCGCCTTCCCAACGGACAAAGACGGGACTGTGTTTTCATTCGAAGGACTTCCTGAAACGGCAAAGGCCGCAAACGATGGAACGATTCGCTGGATACCCCGAAAGCAAAACGTCGACAATCCCTGTATCGTCACGTTGACGGCTACTTCCGGTGACAGAATCGCGAAACGCCAATATGAATGGCATGTCTTCGACGATCCTGGAGAGTTCGCGAGGCGTTTTGCGAACGGTTATAAAAAGCAGGCCCGGTACACGCCGGATAGTCTCAAGGTGTATCAGGCGGCCGTCAAACGGATGCTCGCCGTTTTGAAGCGACCGAAAATGACCGACGATTTCGCCGATGCCGTCGAGGAAGTCCGAACGGCGGCGAAATCGCTCTCGCCGATCGGAATCAAAAATCTCAAGCCGATCTTCGAGATGAAATTCAACGGCAATCTCCATGACGAAGCCGGAACGATTTCGGATAATGAGGTCACGTTAAAGACCTTCGAGCATCGGCTCGCATCGCCTGATTATGTCGAATTCATTCCCGGAAAGGTCGGGCAAGCGTTGCAGTTGAAAGGAGATGCTTATCTGGATCTGGGACGTTCCCGAAAACTTCAGCCTCGGAAAATGACCTTTTCCTGTTGGCTCAAGGCACCGGAAGATCTTTACGGTCCGCAAGTCATCTTTTGGGCTCGCGGCTTTGTCGGTGACAACGGTTGGCATCTGTCGACGAGACACGACACGCCGTTGGAGTTCTGCGTCGGCGCCGCCGTGGAGTCGGACCGACCTTATGAATTGCTCGTCAGTGGAAATCGAAACGATTTCTTTCCGACCGACCGTTGGGTTCACGTTGCCGCGACCTTCGATCCCGACAAAGAGGAGGCGTTGCTTTACATCGACGGCAAACGGGTTCAACCGAGACATGTTCGCGGCGTCAAGGAAAAGGCGATGATTCTTGAGAGCGACGCGATAAAAACAATCGGCTTTGAAGGCGAGGCTTATCTGAACGGCGCGTCGCGTTTTGCCTACGACGAAATGCGGCTTTACAACGGAGCGGCGACCCCCGAGGAAATTGAAGCCCTTGCGAAAGGAGAGGAACCATGAACAGTCGACTTTTTATCATCGTTTTTATTTTCGTTCCGTTTTGTTTCGCATCGGAATCACGGGGACAGGACTTCAGCGTCGTCAGCGTGACTTACGGCGACGACGAAAGACGGGAAGACGTTACGAATATTTTTCATGAAAAGGCTTTGTTGCACACGGATTTCTTTTATTTCGACGTCGGTTATCGTGAAATCGGCAGAGATCCTGCACCGAGTAAAAGCAAGCACGTCCTTATCGAAGTCGCGATGAAAGACAAGGAAACGAAAACCTTTCGCTTTCAGGATGGGAATCCGGCTTTCTACACGTCATTGAGCCCGGAAGAGGAATTTACGATACTCGCCGCTTATTGGGGCGGGGACGGAAAGTTCATCGATGTCAGGGAACGTGTTTTGCAGACGCTTGTCCTCCAGGACGGTTTGGAGGCGACGATCAGGAATTTGGGCGAACCGCCGTCGAGCCGGAATAGAAAACTGTTTGTCGTTTACAGTCGCGGAAAATATATTCATCTTCTACAAACCGCTGAAGGCGCTTGCTTCACGGCGGAAAAGATCCTTCACGACGATTTCGATATCGAAGCGGCTCAACGGCAGTTGCGAAAAATCAAACGAACACGGTGAACACGACCATCGACCGGCCTTAATTTTTGATCGAAAAAACCCGACACAATCCTCACACTCTTTGCATACACACAATAATGAAACATCTCATTTCCATCGGTTTGTCGACGATTTTCCTCCTTTGTTTGACGGTGACGTCCCAAGCCGAAACGCAGGAAAAATCGAACCCCCGACAACGGATTCAGTCATTCCGGGCGGACCAGGTCCGACTTCTGCCGAGTCCGTTCAAACATGCCCAGGACAAAGACGCCGCGTATCTACTGAGCGTCGAGCCGGATCGTCTTCTTGTCAATTTCCGTAAAAACGCCGGACTCGAACCCAAGGCCGAGACCTACGGCGGTTGGGAACTGAAGTCGATCGCCGGGCATTCGCTCGGACATTATCTTTCCGCGGTGTCGATCATGTACGCTTCGAGCGGCGACGAGCGGTTCAAAGAGCGAAGCGACCATATCGTTCGGGAACTCGCCGAGTGCCAGGAGGCCGGCAAGGACGGGCTCGTCTCCGCGATTCCGGATGTTCGCAGCATCTTCAATGATGTTTCGCAAGGAAAGTTCAAAGTCGACGGCTTCGGCCTGAACGGTCTCTGGGCCCCCTTGTATGCGCAGCACAAGGTCTTCGCCGGCCTGCTCGACGCTTACAATTATTGCGGCAATAAACAGGCTCTCGACGTCGCGAAGGGGCTCGGCGATTGGGGAATCGAGACCACGAAAAACTTGGACGAAAAACAGTTTCAGGAATTGCTGCGCTGCGAATTCGGCGGCATGAACGAATCGTATTACAACCTGTACGAGTTGACCGGCGAGAAAAAATATCTCGACTTGGGCGACCGCTTTGACCACAAAGCGATCGTCGACCCGCTCCGGGAAGGACGTGACGAACTTGGTGGAAAGCATGCCAACACGCAAATTCCGAAAATCATCGGACTGGCCCGCCGTTACGAAATCGCGGGGGACGGACTTTCCGCACGGGAAGCGGCCGAGTATTTCTGGGACCGCGTCGCCAATCATCACAGTTTCGTGACCGGCGGCAACTCGACGAGCGAGCACTTCGGCCCACCGGGCAGGCTCAACGACCGCTTGCGGAACGACTCGACGGAGACCTGCAACACGTACAACATGCTCAAGCTCACGAAAATATTGTACACGTTGAGCGGCGATCCCAAATATCTCGACTTTTACGAACGGGCGCTGTTCAACCACATTCTGCCGTCGATCGATCCGACCGACGATCCGAACAAACTATTCACCTATTTTGTTCCACTGCAATCCGGCGGTTTCCGAACGTATTCCTCGCCGAACACGCCGTTCCATGAGCAGAACCATCACTGGAGCTGCTGCCACGGAACCGGCATGGAGAATCACGGCAAGTATAACGAGTCGATTTATTACCACGGAAAAGAGGACGGCAAGGACGTGCTGTACGTCAACCTGCTGATTCCCTCGACGCTCGACTGGAAAGAGAAAGGTGTCAAGGTTAGCGTAACGGAAGATAAAAACCTGATCGTCGACGCCGAAAAACCGACCGCATTGATCGTCAAAGTCCGTGTCCCGAGAAACACGGAAATAACCGGTTCCGACGCGGCCGCGCAGCAGGAATCATTCCTCGCCGGTGAAAATTGGAAAGCCGGTCAAACCGCCGTCGACCTCCCTTTCAAACCGGTGCTGAAAATCGAAACGATGCCCGACAATCCGAATCGCTTCGCGTTTTTCCAAGGGCCTTATCTCATCGTCGGAGACCTCGGCGCGATCGAGAAGGCGATCGCGGCGGCCTCCGATGAAACTTCGGCCGGCAAGATACATCTCCCCGTTGTCGTTTCGGAAACGCGAGATCCGAATCGCATGCTCGACGTGTCCGAAGGTGTTCGTCTTGTCGAAGCCAAGCCCAAAGCGGTCGACATGGTTCCTTTCTATGAAGCGACGCAGCGTTACACCGTTTACTTCGATTGTTTCACGGCGGAACAATGGTCGAAAGTGGAGGCGAAATACGAAGCCGAACGGGAAGAGCTCGCGCGGCTCGAAGCGTTCGTCGTCGACCGTTTTCAGCCGGGCGAAATGCAACCGGAGCGGGATCACGATTTCAAGGGCGAAAACTCGTTTTTCGGTGAAAATCGAGGCAGAAAGTGGCGAGATGCCCGGAGCGGCGGTTTTATCGAGTTCGACATGAAACTCGACCCGGAAACGCCGTGTGAGCTGATCCTGACCTATTGGGGCGACGACCGCGATAACCGCGAGTTCGATATCCTGATCGACGGCGAAAAAATCGCGATGCAAAAACTGGAGCGCAATCGCCCCGGTCAGTTTTTCGACGTTTCTCACCCGATTGACAACCCGAAAAAGAAAGACAAAATCCGCGTCCGGCTGCAATCGCGAGACGGTAAAGCCGTCGGCGGCCTTTTCGGTGCGAAAACGGCGAGGATCGATAAACGCGCGGAGAACCCGATCATTTGGGCGGACGTGCCCGATATGTCGATTGTCCGGGTCGGCGACGAGTACTACATGAGCAGCACGACGATGCATTTTGTGCCCGGACAGCCGATCATGAAGTCGACCAACCTCGTCGATTGGGATATCGTCTCCTACGTTCACGACGCCCTCGCAGATACCGACAAGCTCTCGATGCGCAACGGAAACAGTGATTACGGCTACGGTACCTGGGCGAGCAGTATCAGGTATCACGACGGCACGTTCTATGTCGCGACCTTCGCCGTTTCCACGAAAAAAACGCACATTTATTCGACGAAAGACATCAAAAACGAACCGTGGAAGGAAACATCCT
This sequence comes from Thermogutta terrifontis, assembly GCA_040393745.1. GTDB lineage: Bacteria > Planctomycetota > Planctomycetia > Pirellulales > Thermoguttaceae > WRKP01. The sequence goes on from JBEBTM010000202.1 coordinate 6,904, forward strand.
TTGAGCCGATGATGCACGACCCCTCGCTTGTTTTCGACGACGGCAAGGTTTACATGATTTATGGGGCGGGAGATTTGCGGATGACCGAGCTTCTGCTGGATCTCTCGGGAGTCAAGCCCGGCGGCTTCAACGAGATCATTCTCAGGGGGGTCGGTCTCGCTTCCGACGCTCATAAAAGGTGGGGGGAAGGCTCGCAGCTCTTCAAGATCGACGGCAAGTATTATCTGGTCAATATCACCAGCAACGACATGCGGACGGCGGTCATCCATCGGGCCGACAAGCTCACCGGGCCGTACGAGGGGGGACGCATCCTGCTCCATGACCGGGGGATCGCACAGGGAGGCTTGATCGACACGCCGGACGGGCGCTGGTTCGCTTATCTCTTCCAGGATTGCGGAGCGGTCGGCCGGATTCCTTTTCTCGTTCCGCTCAAGTGGGAAGACGGCTGGCCCGTTGCCGACAAGGGGGGCGTGGCGCCGATGAGACTCGATATCGAACGAAAAGGAGACGGTCGCGGCAATCTCGTCGCGAACGACGAATTCGACCGTCCGCGCGAATTACTGGACAAAATTAAGACGGCGGCTGAAAGGGACGAGTATTGCCGTGACGCTTTTGCTCCGGCGTGGCAATGGAACCACAATCCGGCCAACCGTCTCTGGTCGCTCTCCGACCGTCCCGGCTGGCTGCGACTGACGACCGACCGAACCGACAAGAGTTTGGTCGAAGCCCGCAACTCCTTGACCCAGCGGACGT
>JBEBTM010000203.1:0-7634 GCA_040393745.1 Thermogutta terrifontis
TTGGCCTTCTCTGTCGCGACCGGTTTTTCCGTCGCCTTTTTCGCTGCGGCCTCTTTCGGTTTTTTGTCCGATTTTGCCGTTTCAGTCGGTTTCATCTCGACGGTCTTTGGCTTGTTTGGTGCGGGGGGCGTCAAATCTTCATCATCCGAAATGAACTCCGCTTCGGTTCCGTCGCCGTCTTCCTCGAAATCATCGTCGTGACCCACGGCAAAGGGTAGTGTCGCTGCTGCGTCGTGCGAAATCGGCGGTTTTATCGGCGTGACCGATTTCGGCTTCGGCTGGACCAACACCGGAGGAGTCCAGTCCCGTTTGGCGATGTCCGGTGCAATGCCTTTGAGAACGTCACGGAGGTCCGCCGATTCGGGATCCTGGAAATACTCCGCGGCAAATTGGTGTAACTGCAACGAAAACAATTGCCCGTTCTTCTTGGGGATCGATCGCTCCAACCCCGGCACGGTCTCGCTGGTCCGATCCTTGTCGACCTGCGTGAGACTCAAGAGCCGGAAGATCCGCAGTCCGGCTTCGTCGAGCGGAATGACATGCCCGGCAAAAGCGACCTGGATGGTGTAGTCGATCATGAACCGGCTGCAGGCTTCGTAGGATTCAAGCTGTGCGGTGACTTGGCCGAGATTTTTACCCTTCTTTTTGAGCTCTTCCAAATCGAACATATAAGTCTTTTCGAAGATGCCCTGCAAGGCGCGGCGAATCCGCTCGCCCGCCCCGGTCGGGTCGGGCAACATGGAAAACGTGTCGGCCAGTTCGTGGACCGTGGAGACCCGGATTTCGTTCCAGTCGATGAAATAATGTTCCAAAACGGCATACGCCGCATCGGCCAGTTCGACCGTGGCGTTTTCCAGCAGGGCCGCATAAATCAGGTGCTCCAGCACCGTTCGCTCCGGCGGCACCGGCATGTTTTTATAACGTTTCTGGAGCAGTTTCGCCAACGATTCGATCTTCTTGGTTTTGGAAATCGCCGCCATGGAATATGTGTGCAAAAAAAGGAAAATGAATCCGGGGTGTCACGAACCACAGCCGGAGTATTCGATCGTTCACGTTTCCGATGCTTCTCCGGTTTCTTCTTCATCCTCTTCGGCATTTCCCTCCTTCGGGAGCACTTCGTCGAGCATTTTCGAAACGAGAAGCTGCTGCTTCACGCCTTGATCGAGGACGAACTCCAACCGAGGCGTGTACCGGGTATCGATCCGTTTGGCCACCTTCGCCTGGAGAAAACCGGCGCAGGACTGCAAACCGCGAAGGCACAGGTTTTGTTTCTTGTCGTCACCCATCACGGAGACGTGAACCTTGGCCGTTTGCATGTCACCGGCCACTTCGACGCGCAGCACGGTCACATCCCGAACCCGGGGATCCTGGATTTCGGTCAAGATGGCCATGCTCACGACCTGGCGGATCGCTTCACCCGCTTTCAACGTTCTTCGGGACATAAATGATAATGGACAAACGGAAAAAAAGTTTTGTGTTTCAATCGTGTTTCGCTTTTTGGCTTTCCACGTCCCGATTCTTTATGGCTTTGTCAATTCCAGTTTATAACCGTCGCCAACGCCGGTGAGTCCACTTTCCGAAAGAGAAAAATGAAACTGTCTAGTGAAGTTTTCATCCAAAAAGATGGAAGCGGTTTCCGACTTGCATTGGGGACGAGGAACTCCCATTCTATAAAGGGACTTGAACTCGATTGAATTCGGCGAATCCGGTCCTAAGGAAAGCTGTCCTTCGAACGGTTTTCTCAAATCCGACGATACCGGGTCGATAAGTTCTCCCGTGATCGCATAGCCTTCGTCGGAAATCGTTTTGAACAGGAAACCCATTTCTCCGGTTTTTCCTTTGGAATCCGTCCAGACACCTTTATAAACGGTTCTCGGTTTGACAGCGGCGATAATGGCAGCGCGGCGGGCCTCATCCTTCACCTTGATCGCCTCCATTTTTTCCTTGAACGTTTTCGGAGCGACGGGTTTGAGAGATAATTTGAAACGATTACTCGACTCCCCGTCGATTCCCTCGTCGCCCAGTACGAAAGCCAGATCGTATTCAATGGATTCATCCAGGAAAAACCGTTGAGATTCCGTTTTGAGAATACTTCGGGGCGTCCCTTTTTTATAGGTCGCTTTGATCGTGAAATGATAGGCGCTGTCCTCTCCCAAAGCTACGGAACCGGTAAACGGCTTCGATTTGTGCGGTTCCTCCATGTCGAACAGTTTCCCGACGATGTGGTATTCGTCGTCGATGGTCGGGTCGCTGCCGAATTGGAGTGAAATGTTACCGGTTTTTCCATCTTCACTCGTCCATGAGCCTGAATACACGGCCGATTCCTTCACGGTGTCGAAAATTTTCGTTTCCAATTCCTTGCGGGACGTTTCAAAGGCTTCAAGACGTTTGGCGTAATTGCCGATGCCGCGGGGACGGAAATCAAGGGCCACGCTTCCGGATTCAGCGGAAACCCAGTGGTCTTCTTCGAGCTTCAATGAAAATCCGGCACGATTCCCCTTACGGAGAAACTGGCGCGCCGTCGAAGTCGTGCACCGCTTGTCGACCAGACCGTTTTCCGGATCGGATTTCAGGTTCATGACGGCGCCGTTTTTCGTAAATTGCAGAACGGCGTCAAACGGCCGGGCCTTTCTCGGTGATGCCGGGTCGTACAATTTACCTTTGATTTCGCCGATTTCCGAATCGACCTTTTCAATGACGAATCCCAGGATACCTGAATCCCGATCGCCGGTCGACCAGGAACTGGTAAAGGTCGCTCTCGGTTGGAGCATTTCATAACAATCGTTTTCCAGGGCCTCGTTATTCGGGGCTTCATTCGGCACGGATTCGTCGTCCGCGTGAACAAGAACGGAAAACATCAGGGTGGAGAGCAAAAAGATCGATGAAAAGCTTGATTTGATCAGATAGGACACTGGATACCTCGTGTAGTTGAATAGGATGTGGCTATATTGGCGAAAAGTTCGAAGTTATCGTTTTTCCGTTTTGTCAGGCGTTTCCCGGAAGCTTTTTTTCGCGGCGTCAAAAAGCTTTCGAGACGTTTCCCGGTTCGATGTGAAAGCGCTGAGCGTGTAGATGTTCTTTCCCTCTTTTCCGAAAACGACGACCGACTGGAGAAAAATTTCTTTACCGTCCGGACTCTGGGCATGGATCGAAAAAGGAACTTCATCAGGCACGGGCGTTTTAATATCGGGCCGCTTCGTCGACAGGAATTTGAATCCTCCCTGTTCAAGGGATTTGTACATCCCGTTGAAACCGCCCTTCAAGGCGGCGACGCGGATCGGGTCGATTTTCGAATCACGCAGTTCCACCGTCAGGACCAGATTGTCGGTACCGCCGGATTTTGTGCAGGAATAAACATACGCCGAAACTTCTTTTCCGGTCGCATCTTTCTGCGTTACGGAACGAATTTTTTGCCACGAAAATCCTTCGGCAGGTGAAGCGATGCTGAAAAGCCCCTTCTCTTGAAAAAGCGCGGGCTTCTTTTCCGTCGGTTCTGCATTCGGTTTTCGTTCCGGGGCGGGCTGCGCCGCGATACAAACGGAAGCGAGCACGGAAAGAACCAGGGCGACGACAAAGGCGAGCCCCGGAAAAGTACTTTGCGATTTCTGGGAGGGTTTCATTGTCGTGTGATAAGTTGAGGTTCGCGAGGACGATCAAAACGTTCTCGCAATTTCTTCGATTTTGTACGCTTCCAGGATGTCGCCTTCCTTCAGGTCGTTAAATCCTTTGAGTTTGATACCGCATTCGTAACCTTCGCGGATTTCCTTGACGTCGTCTTTTTCCCGCTTGAGCGAATCCAGGGCGTAGTCGCCGATGATCCGGCTTTCCCGGATGACACGGATGCGACTGTCCCGTTCGAGAGTTCCGGAAATCGCTCGGCAACCGGCGATCGTTCCCACGCGGCTGATCACGTACACTTTTTGCACCAAAGCCCGACCGAGTTCCTTGACCTGCTCCATGGGCTTGAGCATGCCTTCGAGAGCCTTCTTGATGTCGTCGGACAGGTTGTAAATGATTTCGTAACGGCGAATCTGAATTTTTTTCCGGTCCGCCATGTTTCGGGCATTTTCGTCCGGAACCACGTTGAAGGCGACAATGATCGCATCCGACGCATCGGCAAGCTGGACGTCCGCTTCGGTCACGCCGCCGACGCTCGCTTGCAGGATTTTGATCTTGACTTCCGGGTGTTCCAGTTTGCCGAGTTCCTTGCGAATCGCTTCGATGGACCCGCGAACGTCGGCCCGGATGATGATGTTCAGCGTTTGCGTCGTTTGCGCGGCGTTGATCCGGGCAAAGAGCGTTTCCAACGTGACGTGTGACTGAACGTCGGCCAGTTCGAGTTTGTGTTCGTCTTTCCGACGCTGTTCGGCAATGGTCCGCGCATCGGAAATTTCGTCCAGAACACAGAATCGACTACCGGCATTGGGTACGATATCGAGCCCCACGATATTCACCGGCGTTCCCGGCGTCGCTTCCATGACCTGTTTCTGCGTATCCAGTGTGTCGTACATCGCTTTGACCCGACCGAAGGCGGAACCGCAAAGAACGACATCACCGGTATGGAGCGTCCCATTCTGGACCAACGCTTTGCAGACGACGCCTTGGCCCGCCTGGAGTTCGGCCTCCAAAGCCATGCCGACCGCGGGTCGGTTCGGATTCGCCTTTAGTTCGTGAATTTCCGCGACGAGTTGGATCGTGTTGAGTAGGTCTTCAATTCCCTGGCCCGTGAGCGCGCTGCAACGGATGATTTCCGTATCACCGCCCCATTCGCTGGGCATGAGTTCGTGGGACGCGAGCTCTTGGATGACCCGGTCGACGTTCACGCCGGGAATATCCATCTTGTTCAAGGCGACGATGATCGGTACGCCGGCGGCCTTGGCGTGGGAGATCGCTTCTTCCGTCTGCGGCATGACGCCGTCGTCGGCCGCGACGACCAGGACGACGATATCCGTACAGTTCGCTCCCCGGGCTCGCATTTCGGTAAACGCTTCGTGACCCGGTGTATCGACAAACGTAATATCTTCACCGCCGGGCGTTTTCACCCGGTAAGCCCGGATATGCTGGGTGATCCCACCCTTTTCGCCGGACACGACGTTCAGGTTCAGGATACGGTCAAGGAGCGTGGTTTTTCCATGGTCGACGTGGCCGAGCACCGTAACCACGGGCGGACGGGGTTGGAGTTCCTCCGGCGTATCCTCCTGTTCGAACAGCGCGGTCACGAGGCGGTCTTCGAGCGTCACCTGATCGCGAATTTCCACTCGGAGACCGAATTCATCGGCCAAAATCTCCGAGGAATCCCGATCCAGTTGCGAATTGATCATCATGGGGGTTCCCATTTCGAGGAGCTTTTTAATCACGGCGGCAACGGAGAGGCCGGTTTGTTCGGAAAACTGTTTGACCGAGCAGGGAAGCTGGATGACAATATCGCCTTTTCGCGGCGCGGCGGTATTGATCGTTTGGCCGCGGTGGCGCTGACGCCGAAGATGTCGGGCGTACGAGGTTTCGTCTTCACCTTCGCCGCGATTTCGTCGAACGGGGCCACGCCGTTTTTTCTTGTCGTCCGTCGCAGCGCCGGCGGCAGCCAGAGGATCGCCGGTCCGTTTACGACCACCACGAACCAAAGGATCGCCCGCATCGGCCATGGGATCGACTGTTTTGCCAGCACGCCCGCCTTTTCGGGCATCCTTGGTCTTTTTTTCCTCCTCTTTGATTCGCTGCCGTTCCTCATGCTTTCGGATATGATCTTCCAAGGGCTTCGAGGCGCCTGTGGCCGCGGACTGGATCAATTCCGGCGGCAGCTTCATGTCCGGTTTTTGCGGAGCCGGTTCCTTGGCGCCCATCGCGGTCTTGGACGTCGGTGCCTTGGGAACGGGGGCCAATCGAATCGCGGGAGAACTTGACTTCGTGTTTCCACTTCTATCGCCGGAAGACTTTTCGCCATCGCCTTTTCGGGTTCGGCCGTCAAGGTTGGGAATTTTGTCCGTGATGACCCGCATGGGGCCTCGATAATCTTCTCGCCGAATCGCGGCGGCGTGGCCGGGTTCGGAAAGTCCGGTCGTAATCGGCTGTGGCGGCGTTTCGGGCTCATCTGCGACAGCGGGCGTTTCAGGCTCTTGGGATTCGTTTCTCTTCAGGAACGCGTTGAGCGGGCTGGATTTCTTCGTCCCGGAAGATTTGCCATCGCCCCGATTCGGTGGCAACTCAATCCGTCCGATCGGCGGCGGCAACGTCGGCATCGATGGCGACTTGACATCGGAGGATTCGACCTCTTTCACCGGTACCGATTCGGCCTCTTTCGGCGAAACCTCTTCGACGGAAGACATCGGCGGGGACGGACCTTCGGAATCATCCACACTCGGTTCTTCGTCTTTCGGTTTTTCCTTCTTTGTCTTGGAAGGCGTAACCAGAACGGGAATTTTCTTTTCCGCAAGCGGCACCGTCGGTCGCTGAAAGCTCGTTTCCTGCGCGGATACGGAAGCCGTCCCACCTTTGGCGGTGGGTTTTTGCATCGCAGCCTTGACCAACTCCATCTCTTCGTCCGTCAAACTGGACAAAGCGGACTCTTTCCCTTCGATCCCGACTTTTTTCAGGATATCGACGAGTGCTTTCGTTTCAAGCTTCAGTTGTTGCGCCAGCGCGTAAATTCGAATGGACAAAATTCAACTCTCTCCAAAAAATGATATTACACTGTCATGCTACATACATTGCATCCTTGACTTCGGGGGGCAAAAACGACGATCCGCGATCGACGGCTAACCAGGAACTACTCCTCGTCTTGCGATTTGGCCTGTTTCTTTTTGTACTCTTCTTCTTCCATAGCGAAATTTTCCGCCTGCTCGATGATTGCTTCGGCCTGATCCATACCGATGTCACCCATCTGGGCCAGATCGTTCGGCTCGATGATCGAAAGATCATCGAACGTCAAAAACCCTTCGACGACCAGTCGCTCGGCCAGTTCCGGACTCACGCCTTCGATCAAGGCAAAGCCCTCAATGGCACGCTCCAATTCTCCTTCGAGATCTTCCCGGGTCATGATCTCGATATCCCAGCCGCAGAGTTTGCTAGCCAGTCGGACATTCTGTCCGCCGCTCCCCACGGCCAAGGAACGCTGCTCTTTTTTGACCAGAACCACGGCCCTTCCAAGCATAGAGCACAGGATCACTTCCTCGATTTCCGCCGGCCGCAGCGCGTTCGGAATGTAAGTCTGCATGTCCGGGCTCCAAGGAACCACGTCGATGCGTTCGTTATTGAGTTCGTCGGTAATATTCTTGATCCGACTGCCCCGCACGCCGATACAGGCGCCGACGCTGTCGACGCGCTGGTCGCTGCTGTAGACGGCGATTTTGGTACGCCGACCCGCCTCCCGGGCGATGCCTTTGATCTCGATCACGGCGTCCTGGATCTCGGGAATTTCGTGTTCGAACAGCTTTTGCACGAACGAGGCCCGGATTCGGCTCAGGATGACTTTGACACGGTTGCCCGCCTTTTTTACGTCGATGACCACGGCACGGATGCGGTCGCCGTTTTCAAATTTTTCGTTGCGGATTTTTTCGCCCCGGGGTAAAATGGCCTCCACGCCGGGCAGCATGATCGTGGTCGCTCCGCCTTCGTTCCGTTGGTTCGCGTTCTGGACG
>JBEBTM010000204.1:0-7632 GCA_040393745.1 Thermogutta terrifontis
TTCCGTTGAATCCTGGGCCGTAATCAGGAAAGTGTTGTGCATCTTTTACAGTTCCTCGAACATGGAAAAACCGACCACGATGATACTGACGACAGGATGGAGTTTTTCATACCGTTCCCCTTCTCCCAACTGACCGCTGTACGTCCTTGCCCAGTAGTAGAGCATCCGGTTCTCGAAGTAGTCGTGATCGGCAACCTGAAACTCGATCAGGAAGGTCTTGCCGTCTTTGGCCTCGGCCTTAATGTCCATGACCGTGTTTTTGTCGGTCACAAAAGTCTTCGGATTGAACGGCGTCTTCGGCCAAACCTTCCGGGCAAGGGGCATTCCCGCATCGGCGAGGACGGCGTTAATGAAGCCCAACAAAATGTCCTCGTTCCCCTTGCTGGTAAACAGAAAGTGAACCACCGTGTCGGAAGTCGCCTTGATCGGTCTTGTGTAACTCATAGCCTGATTATACAACGGGAGGAGGATTTTTCAAGCGGAAAAAAAGCTGTCGCAAACGCTGAAACGGTCTTGTTTTACCCCTTGAATTTTGGTACGATCCCGCGATTTTCCGTTTCCTCATTTTTCAAAGAGCATGGACATGGTACGCTTGATTTTTCCTTTTGCCGTCTTTTTTTCCGTTGCCGTCATCTGTTTTGGACAAAATCCCAACCCGAACGGACAGATTTGGCGGGAATACCCGACTGGGCCGACCTATCCGCCGAACATCGTATCGCTTTTGCCGTCGACCCCGGAACTTCCGATGAAGCCGCCGACGATCCTCGATTTCGTCAAGCGGGAAAACGATGAGAAAACATGGGGTGGATCAAATTACGGGACGATCAAGGTCGATGGCCCAAAGATGCTCGTCTATCACACGCCGGCGGTACATCGGCAAATCGACGAAACGGTTGGCCGCTTTCTGCGACCGGAAACGCAAAAGCTCCAGTTCGTCATGGAAGCGAAATTTTTGACCTTGAGTGATGCTTTTTTCGAAAAGCTGGGAGTTGATTTTACACTCAATGGAAATATCGTGGAAGGCGAAGATTATTCCGATATCCGAACACCGGTCAAAGAATTCCTGCATCCGATTCCCGGCCCGAATGGAAAGCCTCGCTCTCAAACGGAAGGGGCCTCGGTTTATTGGGTCGCCAAAGAAGACATTCCGAAAATGTTCGAAAAATGGAACATGTTGTTCGGAGCCGCCGAAGGAGATACCCGTTCGGACTTTCTATCGGGCCTGAAACTTGCAACGTTCAACGGTCAGTTGGGAGCGATTCTCGACTTGTCGGCAACGGAATTCACGACGGACAAAACCATCGTGGATGGAAAGCAACAGCCCGTTGTCACGAAGCTGCATGAGGGAATGTCGATCGGCGGGTTTTCGCTTCTCTCATGGGACGGCCGATCGGTCGACTCCGACGTGTTCGTCGAATTTTCAAAAATCACGAAAGTGGAGCGAGCCGAGCCGAAGCCGGGCGAGATCGCGATTGAGATGCCCCATTTGGCAAGCACCACCTTGTCGGAACAGGGCCTTCGCTGGCCCGTCAACGGGATGCTCGTCGTGATTATGGGAGCCAAACGGCTCAGTGAAAGAAGGGTCGAATATGGAACACCATTTCTCAATAAAATTCCCTTTGGCAATCGGTTCTTTTCGAACACGGCGATAAGCCGAGAAACGCAAACGATTTATTCGATCGTCACGATCCGAATGGTCGAGTCGGGAGAAAATGTCGCGACGATTCCGTTTCAACGTAGCCCGATCCGGTGAAAAAACTTGTCGATAGAGAAGGGATTTATCAATACAAAGGGATTTATATGTCATTTGTCACACGCATCTTCTGTATTTTACTCCTGTCGTCCACGGTATTTGCCCAGATTGATACGTTTTCCGAAGCGGATCAACTCAAGGCCATGCTCCGACTGAAAATCTGGCAGGAGACCTTGGAAGCCCGAATTCTTGTCCGAGCGGACATTGCTGTTGCGTATATTAATCTCGACGAAGGAGAGATTCAAGAGGCGATCAGAAACGAAGCCGGATTCCAAGAGGAAGAAATAAAGCGTTGGAGCGAGATGAAAAGTACCGAATTTGCAAAATCGCTCAACGACGATCTGGAACCGCTCGGCGAACGACTTAAAACGGTCAAGAATCTTGACGAATTTGACGGATTTTTTGCCGAGGCCGATCAACTGGCTTATGAACGCTCCGAACAGGTACAAGCCCAAATCCTCAAAGAAATCGGGCCGGAACGATTGTTAAAACTCCGTGAAATCGGGTTGCAAATCCAACCTTATATGGACGGCAGTTCCATCGACTTCAAGGCGTACGAGTTTCTCGACCTGACGGAAGAACAGCGAACACAACTCGAAACCGTTCGTAACGAATATATCCAAGGGCTCGACAAGTACGCCAAGGAAATGGGCGATTTCTACGAGGAATGCGTTGACTTGGAGATGGAATGGGGTGAGAAAGGCGAGGAAGCGATCAAGGAAAACGAGGCGTTTCTTCAAGAGGAAGCGAAGAGATTGGGAGAAAAAGGCGAAACAATCACACAGCGGTTCAACGAGCAGATCCAATCCGTCAAAGTGAAAATCAGTTTGCTTTTGACTCCCCGGCAGACGGAGCGATTGGAGCAGATCATCGCCAAGACGCCGGATTGGCTCAAATCTTTGAAAAAAGAGGAATCCGTACAAGATGATGATACTTGGAAAGATTCGTGGAAACCGGGCGATCCTGTGCCGGAAGGGAAATCACGACCGAAAGAACGAAAATCGTTTCCACTCAAGGTCATGTGATCCGATCATCATTTTTCGAATTGACAGAAAGAGGCAATTATGGACAATGGCTTTCATGACAAGATCATCGCTCATCGACTAATCACGGATCGGGATTCTTGGATTCCTGTTTTTCAGCCTCTTGTGGTCTTGTATCGTTTTCGCCCAACCGCTGCTTCCGCCTTCTTATGCGAAGCTGGTGCCGCTTCATGAAACCTTGCCGCCGCCGAAGTCCGGTGAGTGGCTTGCCGAACATAAAGAGTCCGGTCAAACACTGGCCGAGTACCGGAAGACAAAATACGTCAAAGCCGTGCCGAAACGGAAGACGATTTACATTCAGGTACTCGGCGAAATGACGGAAAAACAGAAAGAAATCATCGGCATCGTGAAGGAATACATGGAAATTTATTTCGGCCTGCCTGTGAAAATGTTGCCGCCGCTGTCGACGGATCGCTTTCCTGCCCATGCCCAGCGGACGCATCCGTCGTGGGACAACCACCAGTTGTTGACGACTTACATTCTGGAAAAAGTGCTTCATCCGCGATTGCCGAAAGACGCTTGTGCCATGATTGCGTTCACGGCTCACGATCTTTATCCGGGCGACGGCTGGAATTTCGTGTTCGGTTACGCTGCCTATCAGGCGAGAGTCGGCGTCTGGTCCATTTATCGTAACGGCGACCCGGCGGAATCCGAATCGGCCTACTCGCTTTGCCTGAAACGCACTCTGCGACTGGCCACGCATGAAACGCTGCACATGTTTTCGATGCTTCACTGTACGAAATACCGCTGCAATCTGAACGGTGTAAACCATCTGGAGGAAGCCGACGCCACGCCGATGTGGCTTTGCCCGGAATACCTCGGAAAATTGAAGTTGGCAACCAATGTCGATCTAAAAAAACGTTTCGACGCCTTGATCACTTTTCATGAAAAACACGGTTTCACGGAAGAGGCAGAGTTTTACAAAAAAGAAAAGGATATTTTCGAAAACCCATGATAGAAATCTTTGCCTCGCAATATGAAAATCCGACATTATAATATCGACTTTTCCTGACAGGAGATTTTTTCAATGACGAAGATTATTCCGTACGTGTTTATCGCCTGTTGTTTTTCGGCACCCCTTTTCGCGATGGCAGACGAAATACCCGATAAATCCCGGTTTCTTTATATCAAAGACCTTGAAACGACGATGAGCGGCGAAAAAGCCGGAAATTTCTGCGGCCCTCTTGATGAAATCGTCTTTGATTTTCGCGAACGGACCGGGAAGGAATGGTGGCGAGGCAATAGTTCGTTCTCGTTGATGTTCGGCAATAAAGGAGTGACGCAACCCAGTCCGAACAAAATCGGGATGTTTCCCTTCAAGAAAACCGATCCAAAAAGCCCGAACTTCTACAAAATCACGATCGACAACGGTGTCTTGATCCAAGGCAACACGGAATCCGGACTCACGGATGCGGCGGAACATTTGCTCGAACTGCTCGAAGGAGAAGGCGACGATCTGCGTCTTCCGAAAGGTGTTTACACGGCAAAGGAACGTAAACCGGGACACTCGAACTACTTTCCCATTGATCCCGAAGGCGGCAGAAACCTCGACGCTCTTTGGTCGTTGCCAAACCGGGATTCACAAAGCGAAACGGAAATTCTCAAAGTGGTACGAAAAGGATTCCTGACATGCCAAACGCCGAAGGACCAAATCCTGCGTTGGATCGGCGAAAAGTTCATCGGCCACAATCCTCAAAGCCGGTCGGCGTTGAACCTGATGATCGAAGCGGCCATACTTCCCGATGAGGCAATCCGGCGAGACGCCATCCAATACGGACTTAACCGAGCGTCATGGAAAACATTGCGAATGCACCGGGCAATGCTTGCCGCCGCGATGAAAGCGAATGACAACGGAGAAACGGTCAAATCAATCGCCTTCGGTTTTCGCTATTCGGAACGTGATTATCAAGATTTCGTCGAATTGTTAGCTCCGTACCAAAAATCCGGAGACAAGTCGGTTCGAGACAAAGCCATTTTCATTCGACAAACGCTCGACAAGTCCCTTTCAGACTTGAAGAAAACTGACAATGAAAACAACGCAAAAGTTCGCAAGATAAAATGAACGATCCGCAAGAAACTTGTTAACCGATTCTGTTCGACATAGACTCCTCAAAAGAATCCGTGTTGGCCAGTGCGTATTTTCTCGGCATTCAATAACGGCATCACGGATACCGGATGATCCTGTTGGCTAGCGAATTCAGAGGGACAAAACGCTCTGTAATCCCATTCAATAATTCTTGTTCACGGGTCAACCAATCGTCAACGATCTTTTGGGCTCCCTCGGTATCCATTCGAAGGATTTCCGCAAGTCCGTCGATCTTTAGCTTTCCATCTTGATAGGCCTGAACTGCCGAAGTCAGATATCGTTGTGAAAAACGAGTAGTCACATGATTCGGTGTGGTTCCGTTCCCGTCTTTTTCCCGCTCATTCCTGATTCGGTCAACGATATCCCTTTTGACAAGTTGTAATTCCGCGAGACGCTTGACCATTGTTTCCGGCAGGGCATGGAAGGATCGGGCCATCTGCGACAAATCCGTGACAAGGAAATCGTTGTTCACCTCGAAGATGTTATAATAATGCCGCATCACGCCGGCGGTCGGCATGAGAAAACAAGCTGCGAATCTTTCCGCAAAACGTTCCTTGGCATCTGGCTTTTCCGGGGGTGTTGTGTAAGCAATACCCGGACGATAACGGTCGTGGAGCATACAGCCGTAACAGCGAACCAACGTCCAAAGACATTGTTCAGGCCGCTGATTTTGATTGACAAGAACAATCCCACCCGTCTTGTCCCGAAAGGCGAACAGCCCGCCCATTGGGGACGGAAGATCGTCGTAGAGGCTTCGAATGCCGACTTCCATCTCCAGAAGGTTTCTCAGATCGTCGACGGGCTGCTCTCCCAACCCCAATCGATTTCGCTCCTGCAAGGCCAATGTTTCCGCAAGGGTTTCCGAAAATCTCCGACGGGTAATGGTGCGTTCGGGAGGAAAATTCTTTCGGATGGACGTTTCATTGAGTTCGTCCAAACGGGAATAGGCGTTGATGAATTTTTGGTAGGACTCCATGGACCGTTCAAGTGCTTCCGGAGCGAGCTTCTCTCCTTCGACTTCTTCTCTCAACTGCAATAGAATATCGGTTGAGATCGTTTCCGGGTTTGACAATGAAGATTTAACATCCTTCAAATAATTGACCGAACAATCATAAAATTCGGCCAGTCGTTCATATTCCTCCATCTTGCATGGACGATCCCCTTTTTCGATTGCCGCCACAGTTTGACGAGTCAGTCCCAGAACTTCAGCGACTTCAGACTGCTTTTTCCCTTTTGCCTTGCGTACCTCTTCTAAACGTTTTCCATTGTTCTTGTGTAAAACCAGATTATTGTCTACTTCTTCTGTAGTGTATTTGTCTTTTTCCATGGATATACTTTCGATTGACATGATATTCCTTTTATTTCAATATCTTACGAAGATAGCCCTCAGTATTGTCCAGTTTGAAATCAATTCAACTTTTCTTCATAGCCCCATCTCTAATATTAACATGAATTTTGAAATATTCAATCTCATGTTAAATCACCCCTTGACTGAATAGAAAGAATGTGGTAATATATACGGAACAGGGACGGAGATGTGGAGCATCTGCCACTTTCCTTTGATTATACCTTATTGGCCGAGAAGATTTAGGAGGTTCCACGATGACTGGTGGAAAAATCATTTTGACCCCCGACAATATTTCTCGTTTATATATTTCGTCACGACCTCGTTGCGTCGGTTTCGGTTAATCGACCCGACGTGACATCTTGGTCGAAAAAAAGAGTTTGACACTTCCGGGATGAAGGTACGCCCCTGCGGGTTCCTCCGTTTCGGTTGACGAAGAAGGTACGTACCGACTGTTTTGGTATTGCACCATTAACCATCATTATTTGATGAAAGGATTGAAAAATGGCAAAGAAAAATCGTTTCCAAAATAACAATGACATGCCGGTTGAGTCCGTTTCACTTTCCGAGATTATTCCTGACGATTTGTTTCGGGTGCGGGTCAAAGAGGATCAATCTACGATTAAAAAGTATACCGAACATTTATTGGAATACAAGGAAGCCACAAACAGCAATTCGAATATACCGTTTCCATTTGAACCGATTATTTATTGGCAAAACGGAAGTAAAAAAATTCTCATTGCCGGTTTTCATCGTTACTTCGCAACAAAAGAGGCGGGATTGAAAAAGATACCTGCGTACCGATTTACCGGCAGTAAAATTGAGGCATTGAAGATGGCTGTGCAGGATAACAGTAAAAACGGCCTTCCATACAAGTACGGTGATTATAAGATTTGTATTCGAAAATTATTGGAGGCAGAGTCAACGATATCACCTAAAGAATTAAAAACCCTGACAGGAGCGTCAAGGACATATTGTTATACGGAGAGAAAGAAGTTTGAGAAAGAAAAAAACAAAACGTTCACAAGTGAACAATCGGAAGACACGACAGGCGAAAGCCAAACCGATAAAAAGCAAAAAGAAAAGCAAACAAACATCATTTACTGGAATCGACTGAAAGGTCTACCTCAAGACAAACGTATAGTAATGTTTTTGGACGCCTCCGATCAATTTGTAAATGGTCTTTCAGATGAAACAAAAGTTACTTTTTTGAACAAATTTACTGACAGAATGACGAACATTCTGAACAAACTTCAGAAAGAACAGAAAACACAACCGACATAAAGGATTTCGAAACGAGGCAAACGAATCGTGAAGACCGTCTTTCCTGTCTAAATTATCCGGCGTTTTATGTTATCTCCCATAACGGGATGGAGTATTGCCATGCACAAAACTTTGAAACTCA
>JBEBTM010000205.1:0-7608 GCA_040393745.1 Thermogutta terrifontis
ATCCAGTCGATTCTCGACCTGTCCCGTGCGACGAAAACCGAATTGCCCGAAGCCGGAATTTTTGCGACAATTGGATGAGAAAACCAGTTGTTCATCGGCGAGGTTCCGTGTGCGTTTTGTGCTTGGGCCAAACGACCGTGAGCAACGCTTCGGCGGAGGTGCCGTTGGACGACATATTCGTCTATCTCCTTCGTCAAAATTCGACAATTTAGAGAAACTTGTTAGCGGTCCGGGCAGTTGGCAGGCAAGGACGGTGGGCATGTTTTCATTTTTCGTATCTGTGCTATATTGTGCGTTATGGAAATACTGCTCAGTCCATGCCAGCCGTCAATCTTGCCGCACTCTCATGAAAATCCTGCTCGTTGCCATCAATGCCCGTTACAGCCATGCTTCCTACTCAACCCGGACTCTTCAGGCAAACCTTGGAACTCTGGCAAACGAGGCGACCATTTTAGAGGCCACTCTTGATATTACCCCGATACAAATTGTGGAGCAAATCGTACAACACCATCCACGAATCGTTGGATTCTCCGTCTATCTCTGGAACGTTCGCGTTGTTGAATCCGTCGCCCGTATCTTGCGGATAGTTTCACCTCAAACACGGCTCATTGCCGGTGGTCCTGAGTTGACCTCCGAATATGCCAACACTTCGCTCTTTGACACCGTCATCATCGGCGAAGGCGAAACGGCATTCCGCAACTTTTGTATCCGCCATCTCAGCGATCCCGATCCCATCCCCGTTCCCGTTTTACCGTCAGTTCCTGATTCCTCGTGCCAAATCATCTCTCCGCCCGAACCGATCGATTCGCTTGAATTTCCGTATGATTATTACACGGAAACCGACCTGGCCCAACGCATCGTCTATGTCGAGACCTCTCGCGGCTGTCCTTGGCCCTGCGCTTATTGCACTTCCGCGCAAACGAAGCTACGTTTGTTTCCCCTCGAAACGCTTCTTCCCGCATTCGAACGTCTTTGGCATCGCGGAGTGCGCCAATTCAAATTTCTCGACCGCAGTTTCAACATCCCGGTCGCGCATGCTTGCGCGGTCCTTGATTTCTTTCTGCCCAGAGTTACCCGCGACACCTGTTTGCACTTTGAAATCAACGCAGACACGCTGCATCCCGATATTTTCAACCGCATCGCCGCATTTCCCAAAGAATCACTGCACCTTGAGGTCGGCGTGCAGACACTTAATCCGACTGTCGCCGCCGCCATCGGACGAGGTACCAATATCACACGGACGCTTGAAAACCTTCATCATCTCACGAACGACACCGGCGCAACCGTTCATGCCGACCTCATTTTTGGACTGCCCGGCGAAGACGAAGCCTCTTTCGCACAAGGCTTCAACACGCTCGTTACAACCGCCCATCCGCCGGAGGTACAGGTCAACCTTCTCAAAGGACTGCCCGGTACACGTATTCGACGCGACGCCGTCGCACTGGGCTTGATGTTTAACCCCGAACCGCCCTACGAATTGTTACAGAGCGATGTCATGGATTTCGAGACACTCCGACGCATCCAACGTTTTGCTCGTTGCTGGGAGCTCATCCACAACCGCGGCCGCTTTACGAAAGAAGTCGCACTATTTCATTCCGCCACCGCCCCGGATTATTATCGCGCCTACAACGCCCTTGCCGACTCTATTTTCTTCACCGAAGGCAAGCTTTTCGCCATTTCCCAATCACGTATTGCAAACTACTTCCACTCCCACCTTTCCGACCTTGGCATCCAAAATAAATAATCACAAGCTCTAACAGCTTCGATCGTTTCGATTCCCGCTTACCCGACTTCATCCGGAACACACAAAATTACCGTGAAGAAGCTCGTCGAAGACGAAGTCGACGGCAAAATGATGCCCAAACGGAACGTCATTCAGACCGAATTCCAAAAAACCTGAGCGACCACTCTTGAAATCGAAGTGGGTAAGGGTAATAATGCCAAAACCCTCCGGGCATATTCGCTCTCCGTGATTTTTCAATCTCCATTCATCGGTATTTCACATTTACAAGGAACAATTGATGTTCATTCCGTTTCGACCGGGACTCGTTTTTCTTTTCTGTGCGGTAAGTATGTTCTCGGTCTTCACGACCAACTCAACTGGTGCCGAAGAACCGCCGCGACCGAATATCATTCTGATCCTGGCCGATGATCTCGGGTATTCCGATATCGGATGTTACGGCGGGGAAATGAAGACGCCGAATCTGGACAGTCTCGCCGCAGGGGGAATCCGCTTCCGGCAGTTCTACAACACGACCCGCTGCTGTCCCTCCCGAGCGTCCATCAACACGGGGCTTTACCCGCACCAGGCCGGTATCGGGGGCATGTCGGGGCATCGTCCCAACAACCCCGGCTACGAAGGCTTCCTGACGGATCGCTGCGTCACCACGGCCGAAATGCTCAAGATCGCCGGTTATCGTACTTATATGAGCGGCAAGTGGCACATGCACGAAAATCCGGGGCCCACCGATCGAGGATTCGACGAGTTTTTCGGCCTGCTCGGCGGATTCACATCGTTCTTTGAACCCCGCGTGCATACCCGGCTTCCGGAAGGACGCCCCAAGCGCGAATATAAACGCGACGAATATTATGCCACGGACGTTTTCACCGATTACGCTCTCGACTTTTTAGCCGACTCCCGAAAACCGGACGAAAACGGAAACCGACCGCCGTTTTTCCTTTACCTTGCCCATACGGCCCCGCATTTTCCACTGCACGCCCCCAAGGAGGAAATCGACAAGTACGCCGACACTTATCTCAAGGGTTGGGATAAAATCCGGGAAGAACGTTACGCCGCAATGCTCGAAATGGGGGTGATCGACGAAAATGTCAAACTCACACCGAGAAGCTACGTTCCGAAGAATTGGGTCAACGTCCAAACCGGTTGGGCCGACAAGGAGAATCCCGCCTGGGATACCATCGATGCCGACCGCCGCGCCGACCTCGCACGCCGAATGGCCGTTTTCGCCGCCATGGTCGACCGCATGGACCAGAATATCGGACGAATCGTCGACGATCTGAAAGAACACGGCGATCTCGACAACACGCTCATCCTGTTCCTCTCCGACAACGGAGCCTGCGCGGAGTTGGACCCTTGGGGATTCGATGTTAATTCCGGCCCACAGAACATTTTGCACAAAGGCGCGGACCTTGAAAAAATGGGCCTGCCCGGCACTTATCACAGTACCGGCAGCGGCTGGGCGAACAGGTCCAACACCCCCTGGCGGCTTTACAAACACTACGTTCAGGAAGGCGGAATTCGCACACCGCTGATCGCTCATTGGCCCCAGGGAATTGAGCGGAAAGGCGATTTCGAACCCACCGTGGGACACATCATCGACTTCATGCCCACATTCCTCGAATTGGCCGGCGCGAAATACCCCGGTGAGTTCAACGGAAAGCCGATCATTCCCATGGAAGGTCGGAGCCTGCTACCGGCGTTCCAAGGTAAGCCCGACGTACCGCGAACCCTGTTCTGGGAGCATGAAGGCAATCGCGGCATGCGGGAAGGCGACATGAAGCTCGTTTGGATCGGTGCACGGAACGTTTGGGAACTGTACGATCTCAAAACGGATCCGATGGAGCTGACCGATTTGGCCGAAAAAGATGTCGCCACCCGGGATCGTATGGTCAAGGCTTGGGAAGAATGGGCGGATCGCGCTTTTGTTACGAATAAAAGAAACAACGGAAACGGCAACAATAATATCAAAGTCGACCGGGAACCCGGCTTGAAATTTCACCTCGATTTGTCACACGAAAAAATCGAAGACGTCTCCGGCAAAAAGAATCCGCTCACCGTTCACGGTACGCTTCCGAAGGTCGACCGCGGACGAAAGTTCGACGGACAGTCCTACATCGACGTGCCCCATTCCGAATCGCTGCACTGTGCGAATACGGCGTTGACCGTGGAAGCGACTGTCGTCCCGGAAACGACGAACGCCGTGATTCTCGCCTACGGCGGCTCGGTCCACGGTTATTCCCTGGCTATTCGCGGTGGTTATCCCGTTTTCACGATCGTCATCGAAGGCCAGCGGTATTCCCTGGTCGGCGAAAAAACGGTTTCCGGCAAATCCGTCATCCGGGGCACGCTTGACGAAAAACAACGCGCCACGTTACGACTCAACGGCGAAGAAGTCGAAACGCTGCTCCTGCCCGATTTTATCCGGCGTTTGCCGAGTGATACCATGCAAATCGGCATCGACGCCCAATCGCAGGTCAACGACGGGCAACTCCCGGGATTCAAAGGCGTGATCGAGGACGTCAAGATTTACCGCGGAACACCGTAGTTCAACCACGAAGAAAAAAACTTTCCGAAAGCAACCGGCTATGAAAACTCTGGAACGACAACCGGACAAGCGGAACAACTGACGTGAATTTCATCTCATACTCAACCCTTGATAACATCATGAAACCGACCGTCTTCGCACGTTCGATTGTGACGATCCTTGTTTTCCTCACCGCGTCTTTTGTTTTTGCGCAAAATTCATTATCGCCGAAACAGCCCAATATCATCGTGATCTTGTCCGATGACTTGGGTTACTCCGACCTCGGTTGCTACGGCGGCGAAATAAAAACGCCGACGCTCGATTCGCTGGCCGAAGGAGGAATTCGGTTCAAGCAGTTTTACAATACGGCTCGCTGCTGTCCCACCCGGGCTTCGCTCCTCACGGGCCTGCATCCGCACCAGGCGGGTATCGGACACATGGTCGAAGGCCGCGATCTTCCCGGTTACGGGGGCGATCTTTTACCCTCATGCGTGACAATCGCCGAAGCCGTGAAACCGGCCGGATATTCCGCCTACGCCGTGGGGAAATGGCACGTTACGGGAAATCATACCGACGAAGGAAAGCGTCATAACTGGCCCCTCAACCGGGGCTTCGACAAGTATTACGGTATCATCACCGGCGCGGCGTATTTCTTTGAGCCCGCCGCATTGGTCCGGAATGATACGCCGATTTCGCCCTTTGCCGATCCCGAATACAAGCCCGAAGGTACCTATTACTTCACCGACGCGATCAGTGACAACGCCGTGAAGTACATCAAGGAACACAAAAGCGAGAACGCCGAAAAACCCTTTTTCATGTACGTCGCCTACACCGCCGCCCATTGGCCCATGCAAGCTTTGCCGGAAGACATCGAAAAATACAAGGGCAAGTATGACGACGGTTACGAGCCGGCCCGGCTGGCTCGATTCGAACGGATGCAGCAGATGGGTCTCATCGACACCCGCTGGGGACTCACGCCGCAAGCCGGCAATTGGGATAAGGTTGCCAATAAAGACTGGGAAGCCCGGTGCATGGAAGTGTACGCAGCCATGATCGACAACATGGACCAGGGCATCGGACGGATCGTCACTTCACTCAAGGAAACCGGCGCGTACGAAAATACCATCATTCTCTTCCTCCAGGATAACGGAGCCTGTGCCGAAGACGCAGGGCGAGGTTCCCGCAACGATTACCCCGAACGGGTCGAGAAGCCGGTTTTCGACCCGTATCCCGATGATAAAGTCGTTCATCGCCGCGAGGACACCCGGCGCACCCGGGACGGTTACCCGATCATCCATGGTCCTAAAGTCATGCCGGGGCCCAAGGACACGTTCATCGCCTACGGACGCGGCTGGGCCAACGTGTCGAACACGCCCTTCCGTGAGTATAAACACTGGGTCCACGAGGGCGGTATTTCCACACCGCTGATCGTTCACGCACCGTCGTTGGTAGCCGATTCGATGAAGGGGAATTTTTACAACGAATACGGTCAGCTCGTCGATTTGATGACCACCTGCGTCGACTTGGCCGGTGCGGAATATCCGAAAGAACGAAAGGGCGTGGCGGTGACGCCGATGCAGGGAACGAGCCTCGTGCCCGCCTTGCAGGGAAAATCCCTGAAACGGAAAATACCGCTCTTCTGGGAACATGAAGGTAATCGAGCCGTTCGCGATGGAAAATGGAAGCTCGTCGCCAAAGGCTCACAGTCGCCTTGGGAACTGTACGACATGGATTCGGATCGGAGCGAACTATACAACCTCGCGGCGGCAAATCCGGATATTGTTGCAAGAATGGCGGCGCAGTGGAACGCCTGGGCCGAACGCTCGATGGTATTCCCGTGGCCTTGGGGGGACCGTCCCCGGGTCGAGGATCTCAAGCCGGGCGTCAAGTTCGAATTGCGTTTTGTCAAAGGTGAACAAGCCGAAAATGCCGCCGGACTGCGCGACTTGTCGGAGAACAAAGTCGGTATCGAACTGCACGGAGCGGTCCACTTGGAAGACGACGGGGCGGTCTTCGACGGCCAAAGCCGGATTGAGCTTCGGAAAATCGCGGCCCTGAACTGCGCGCATTCGCCCTGGAGGGTGGATGTCGACGTTTCCAGCGAGGCGGCCGACGGCGTGATTTTCTCGCACGGCGGCGTTGCGCACGGTTATTCGCTGTTTATCGAAAACGGCAAACCTGGTTTCGCGGTTCGCATCGACGGGAAATCCTTTGTCGCAGCCGGTCCGGACAAGCTCGGCGGGCCCGTCAAAATCTCCGCCGTGATTACTTCGGAGAAGAAACTCGTCCTGTTCGTGGACGGCAAGAAAGCGGCCGAAACGGAGATCCCTGATTTTGTGCAACAATACCCTGCCGATCCGCCGATCATCGGGTCGGATGAAGCCGGAACCGTTCTCGGACGAAAACTTCCGCCGTTCAAGGGCCTCATCAAACACATCACGCTTTCCCGCGGCGACGTGCCGACGAGCGAGTGACCGTTGTTTCGGTTTTGCCATTCCACGTATTTTCCGAGGCAGGCATCCTTTCGTCGAAAGGAATGCGTCGACACATTCGTCGATTCGGATTCGCAAAACGCCTGTTCGGAGAATCTTCGATCAACGGACAATCAACTCTTTTTATTTCGCTACATAAAATGAAATTGCTTCCAGTAATCGTTTTTCTCGCTCCGACGTTTTTTGCCTTGAACGCCGCCATGTTCGGCGCCGACGGAGTCGAATCGCCCAAGTCGCCGCCGAATTTCATTCTCATGATCGCCGACGATCTGAGTTACACCGACCTGGGCGTCTACGGCAGTAAGAACGTCAAGACGCCCCGGATTGATTCCCTGGCATCGCAGGGCATAAAATTCGAGCATTGCTACAACGCCATCGCTATGTGCGTGCCGACCCGCAACATGCTCTACTCCGGTTTATTCCCCGCAAAAACGGGAAGTTATCGTAATCACACGTACTGCTATCCGGACACGGTCAGCATGGTCCAATATCTTCGGCAACTCGGCTACCGTGTCGGCCTCTCCGGCAAACATCACGTCGGACCGCGTTTGTCGTTCCCTTTTGAGGACATTCCGGGACTCACGGAAAATTGCGTCAGCGCCACGGACGATTATACGTTCGAATACGTCCGGCAATTCATGACCCGGGATCGGGAGCAACCGTTTTTTCTCGTCGCCGGGTTCATCCAGCCGCATGTCCCTTGGACGATGGGCGACAGTTCGGTTTTCGATCCGGATAAACTCGAACTCCCCCCGCACTGGGCCGACACGCCGGAAACCCGTCAATCGTACACAAAATACCTCGCCGAAGTCGCCTTTCTCGACAAGCAAGTCGGAGAACTGCTCGACATT
>JBEBTM010000206.1:0-7569 GCA_040393745.1 Thermogutta terrifontis
AGGTACTTTGGAAGAACTGTTCGAGGCAATCACGCTGAAACGGTTGGGGCTATATCTCAAGCCGATTGTCATTCTCAATACCAACGATTTTTACCGTCCGCTCAGGGAACTGTTGGAGAAGTGCGTTTCTGAAAACTTCATGAGCGAACGAAATCTGGAAATCTGGCGTTTTGTCGAACAGCCGGAAGCAGTCCTTCCCGCCATTGCCGATATGCCTGATTGGGATGCCAATGCCATCAACTTTGCGGTGAACCGATGAAAACAATGGCAGTATTTGACGATTTATTGAAACAGGACATATGAAAAGCCCGTAAAAAATGGTGATAAATTTGGATAAAACGAAACAGAGAAGTTCGTGTGTTGTCGTTACGTATTTACCGGAGTTCCCGATGCCGTTGTCGAAGCGTACCTTCTCGAAAAGTCAAAGTGGAAGGCACGATACAATATCGCCCCGACGTAGTACGTCTTGGTGATTCTGCTCGATCAGGTTGATGAGCTTCTTGAGATTGACGGCGTTGTTGAACCGCGATTGAGCCCCGGCATCGGGGCCATGCGGCCTGATACGCCTGGATTTCGACAAAACTCTTGAGCCAGCGGACGGGCAGCGAAACCTTGCGTTCGACGGTCTTTTCGGCGTTCTTCGAGATCGAGATTTCCTCGGCTCCGATATTAAGCGCAACGTAATCGTTGTCACGGAGCGAAGCCAAGGCGGAGATCATGGCCGGATTGAAATCGACGTTGGTCGTTCCCCGTCTCGGTCGATCACCTTCGACGGCATCGGGCAGCAAATCCAGCCGGGCATAAGCGCTACAACAACCGGAAAAGCCTTCGAATCGCATTCGGTCGTCGCCGACGGTAATCACGGGATCGGCCAACCGCCGCCAGTTCGGATTGTTGAACCGCGCCGTGACGATTTCCGAAACAGCCCGAAGCAGATCCGCCGTCCGCTTGGGCCGAAGCAGGGTACCGCTGAAGAACGTGCCGGAAGGCGTTTTCTTCGGCGTCTTTTGCAGTACCGAGGAATCCGTCGCCAAAGCGAGCCGTCCCTTGCCGGAACCTTCGAATTGCGGAGCGTACTCCGAAGCGAACGAATATTTGTATGTGTGGGCGATGGCGGTTGTCGTCATGGCGGCAATAACTCTGTGAATACGAGTAAGGACGGCATGGGAGCTAGGTTAAAATCAGGGATAGTACGCATTTCTTTGGCGTTAATTTCATCAAATGGCATGATCGTTTTCTTGTGTAAATTGTTCACGAAACAGAACGATAACCGCTTCAACCTTTCCGTTGAAACAAATTAGCATAACATCGAGTACGGTGTATCCCAATATACAAAATCCCGCCCCTTTTTGGAACAAGCAAGGGACTTTCGTCACGGGATTTACAACATTTCTTTCGTCGTTGGTTTGATACCCAAGATTTCAAGGCACTCGGCAGTTTCCCGGAGCGATTTGGCGTCCTCACGGAAGTCGTCCAACACGAGTTTGACAAGGATCATCAGGTCGCGAAGATGGCCCAGGTGGTCCAGGTCCAGATTCGGAAAACCTTCTGGATGATCGACGTCGTAAGGATTATCTCACCATGCACGAAGGGGAGGTCGTCCTCGACGGCCCGGCCTATTCCCGAACGCAGGACCCGATTGCGTATTGGTCGGCAACTATGCGAAAACCGCCCGACTTCCGTTTTTTCTTATTCGCTTCGCACTCGATTACTCCTGGCAGGATACGCCGCGCGGCTCGCTCTGGTGTTCCACTTGGTCGAGCGGGTCGAAGACGGAGCGGTCGTAATCGACATCAATGATGGTTTTTCCGGCATTCTTTTCATTTTGAATCTCTGTTAGCCAGACATCGACACCTTCCCCACTTTTGGCCGAAATCAAACCAGTCGACTTGCCGAAAAAGTTATCGGCAAGCAGCTTTTCGATTTCGTTACGCTGTGCATCGGAAAGCGTATCAGCCTTGTTCACAAGAATCCGATCCGCTTCGTCCATCTGGAGTTTCATGATGTAGAGAGCATCGGCCTCAACCTTGCTCGGTATTTTGCCGAGTGATTCAAGAAATCGCTTCGAATCGACCAACACCGTCAGCGGGGCGAGTTCCCATTCCGGATGGAATTTTTTGATCGGATTCATAATCGTCGCCGAAAGGTCAGTGCAACTTCCGACCGGCTCGGCGATGATCGCTTCGGCGCCCTGATCAATCAAGGATTTCACCGCATCGATAAAACCATTAGGGCGTGTTCACACTATGCTCTTGTGTGAATTTGGTTGAATTGTTACCGATTCACGGATGACACAGATCACCGAACAACAGTACGACAAAACAAGGACGTGTTGCCTGTTCAGCGAGGCAACGTCGTCGTGGAAAACATCGACTTCCTCAACGCGATCCTCTACGTCGCCGAAAACGGATGCAAGTGGAGAAAGTTGCCCAAGGAATTTGGACCTTGGCATACCATTTACATGAAAATGCGATGCTGGGCCGACAACAAGGTCTGGCCTCGCGTTCTCGAAGCATTGAAACACAACTCCTTATTGGAATTGATATTACGGTCTTATTGCTGGACAGTGCCAGTGTCAAGGTTCATCCGGACGGCATAGCGCTGAACGGCCTCCGGACTTTCCTGAACGCGAACCTGGGTTCCACCATCGGTGCGGATCGAATCGACAGATAAATTGCAGTGTTCCATAAGTTAGTCTTTGTAATAAAGTGTTGTGTAATAAGAATTTTTATTCAAAAGATCAACGCTTCAACCATGTTCTTGGAATAATACCCTCTTCAGCCCGAACCGTGAGTTGGCGGCCGATTTCCGCCAAGACGAACCAGACTCGGTATTGTCGGACATTGGCGATTTCCATTTCGCGTCCCTGATTCTCATGAAGTGTTTCCCTGATCGTTTCGATCACATCCAGAATGTCCGTTTCGTTTGCATGCTCCGCTTCAACAGCGTTAAGTGCTTGCCAGAACAGCTCGTAAGTGTCTGGAATAACGGCAAGGTTGCGTTGTGATTCATGTGCTTTCATCGATTTTTCCCGAATTGGTAATGTTGCTGTCCGGCATTCATTTGTGCAGTGAATTGCCTTGCGATGTGAAGAATATACGCCGGTTGCCATTCGTCAAAGGCAAGCATCGCATTGGTGATATCGGCGGCGCTCCAGAGTTTCCGGGCCGCTTCGATAGAATAAACGTCCGAAATCGACGCATAGAATTCGGTATTTCCTTCGACATCGGCGCTTCCGGTAAAAGGAAGCAGATTAAGGACAGGAAGTCCCGCCCCGTATTTTGAAAGGCTGAGTAATTGATTCCGGTGAAGTATCTCGTTTGCTTCGTCGCGGATCGGACCGATGATTCTCGCGGCATAACTCAAAAAGCCGACTTCCTTTGCCAAGACCGTCCTCCGAAGATCTTCAAGCGTATGTTCGCGAATCGTGTGGATGCAAAGGAGAAACTCTTCCATTTCGACTGGACTGAAAGTAAAGGATAATAACCGATTAAGGTGGTTATATCACGAGACTTCAAGGAAATATCTTTACCGAATCGTTTTTTCATTTATCTGCTTGGATAAGAACAGCCTCCTCTTTCATGATAAAACGGTTATAGCGATTATCCGAACCTCGAACGATGGAATCCTGTTTGTCAAGAATAGACTCAGGCAAAATGATGAACAAAGTCACAACGACGATTGTTTTATAAGAATGCCTGAATCCGCCTTCTCGTCGCCGTGGAAAATGCCGAGCCGGGAAAGGTTCACTGCGACCTCGAAGAAATTCGAACCACCCTGAAGGATGGTTTGCCGCCCTTCTTCGCCGAACTTTCCGAAAAAGTCGAGGCTCTCGACGACTACGTCGACCATTTGACCCGGAGCATGAGAGTTTACGACGCCGACCATCCTGAAGGCTTTCCGAATCTGGACCTGGACCACTTGGCGCATCTTCGCGGCCTGATGATCCTTGTCAAGCTCGTTTTAGACGACTTCCACGACGACGCCAAATCGCTCCGTGAAACCGCAAAATGCCTTGAAATCTTGGGTGTCAAACCGGCGTAAAATCTCCTTTGCTTGTTCCAAAAAAGGGTGGGATTTTGTATATTGAAGGGCATTGCTAATCCCTCGTTTGAGCCAAATATTTGTCAAATTCATCTTGCACCAGGAAGAACCTATGTCGGCTAAACTTGAATCCGAATTTCTCAAAGTTCTCTACTCGTTGGATGAAAACCAGGTGCTGGCGTTTTTTCGAGACATGGAAGAAGAAAAACGTCGGTCTCTGGCTCCGCTTATTATCAAGCTCGGTGAAGACGCGTATCACCGTTCTACATTGATTCCCGAAGAAGCCATTCCCGAACTACACGACCTTGTGGACCGAACAGCGGCGGGGGAACCGTTCATCGATATGAGAAAGCATAGGGAAGCGTATAAACTCTTGGAACCGAAGGTGGAAGCCTTCAAATTGGGAACCGCTATTGCCGGTATTGCAACACTCCTGCCGGTGGAATACCACATCGCTTATTGGATATTTCCGGCGTTTTCTTACGCTGAAAAAATCCTTATCGAACGAAATCCACCGTGGATCAATGCCCTTTTCACAACACAAAACGACGTTCTTCAAAGCAATGCCTGGATTCATCTGTATTACAAATTTTTCAAGAAGGGCCAC
Organism: Thermogutta terrifontis; assembly: GCA_040393745.1. GTDB lineage: Bacteria > Planctomycetota > Planctomycetia > Pirellulales > Thermoguttaceae > WRKP01. The sequence continues at coordinate 4,652 of JBEBTM010000206.1, forward strand.
TGCCAAAGGCGTCTTGACGATGAAATGATCACGATAATCGTTCATGCGTTGCCAAACAACCATGATTATTCCGCGACGAATACAATACGGGAGGACCTGCTTGCAATGCCGGAATTCTTAGAAACGGAAATTTGGCTGATCTTCGAACTTCCACCTGATGCCGCTCCGCTTCGTGAGGAGCAATACAGTCATAGACCCCATTGGAAAACGGCATTCACCGAACTTGCGAACAACAACGAAATCGACAGGACGAGATTGTTCCAAGCACTTGTCGACATGCTCAATCGCGGAATGAACGAACCGGCCATCAAATGGTGCGTCGGCGTGTTCAAGGATTGCAAGCCGACCGACAAAGAAACTGCTGCCGTATTCGATGGTTTCCCCTCTCTTCTCGATAGCAAACAGCCGCCGGTTTATACATTCGCTTGCGACATGCTTCTGAAAATATCCAAGAAGGATTCGTCGTTTGACGCAAAACTTCTCGAACCGATTGAAAAAATGCTCCGCGACAAGTCGAAAACCAGAGCAAAACAATGCTTGTCGCTCGTCGAATTGATTCTTAAACGCTCTCCACAATTCTACGACAAGATATTTTCTCTTTTGTTCGTTGGATTACATCACGAAGTTGCCGAAATACAGTCGACGGCCTTGAAGTTGATACAGAAGCATCGGAAATCGGATGATTTGCAAACAATCGAACGATTATTTGAAACGGCCTCGTCCTTGGCGCCGTCGGTTCGGAAAGAATTGAATCTCGAAACTGCGGTCCCTCAAAAAGAACGTACGAAAACAAATGAAATCACGAAAAATGCCATGCCCGAACGTACTTCGAACAGGCTGGCACACATTCGCAAACTTGAGCCGATCCAAACGGTCGAGGAACTGGTCGATTTGGCTTTGAAAATCATTCAAGATCCGACCAGTTGCGACGAACACGAATTGCTGCTCGACGGCTTGGACCGTCTGCATGACAAAAAAGACGCGAGTTTTCAGAAAACGATATCGCCGATTCGAAAAATTCTGCTCGGCAATCCGAGCCCGACCGGTATTTTTCCACTTTATTGCTGGGCGGGAAAGTATTTTGATGACGAAGAACCTGTCGAGATCGACAATTACGGTTATTATTTGGCGGCGATTATCGCCCTTTGGATCGCGGATGAGCGAGACATGTCGCCGGATGGATCGATGCTTTATGCCACCTTCGACGGATGCCGATCGGCCCTAAATTTTATCGGTTACGCAAGATTGGAAACACTTTTCGCAAATCGAATCACTCACCTTGCCCGGCGAATGTGTAGCGGAATTACTCATCAGGCGATGTCGGCGCCGACCCACACCGGCGGCTGGATCGATCCGGTCGTGTTCGTTCAACCAATTCTTGTCGATACCCCAGACTTGGCGCCTCACGATCGGAAAGACAAAATTCACCGTGTTTAACCTTTGGCACCGGATCGGCGCTCGGAGGCCCTTGACCTTCTGAAAGACGATAAAGACGAGAATATTTTTACGGCGACGTTGAAGTTCTTGCTCGGCGATCCGGCCTATTCGTACACTGAAGAGGACATTCCACAAGAGAAGCTCGACAAATCGCTTCCGCAACAGGAGCGTGAGGAAAAACTCGCGCGAAAAGCCTTGATTACGGCGGCTATTCGTGTGCGAAACCCGAAAAGCGACCCGATTCATTATGAACTTGACAAATATCCGCAAGTGGAATCCAATTTTCGTACCCGTTTTGTCAAACGAAATACCGACAACGACTTTTTTCCGCTGTATTACATTCACAAGCCATTTCTCCAGCCTGCCCATTACGAAAACAAATGGGTCACGGCTCTGGTGCGTTGGCGAATGACGGTGTTTCCGTCGCAGCGAGAGCCTCTATTCTGGAACTCGCTCCATTCATTGCTTGAACTGGTCGAAGCAGGCGGAAACTATGGTGCTCCTCCTGCTTTCCTCGAAACGCTACTTGATCCTTGTGAACCGCCTGGAAAGGCGGCAACGGCGGCGACGCTGACGGCATTGGTGGCAAAGCAACCGGCATTATCGATGCTTGCTCAAGACATTCTCATTGCGGCGATCGGCGACGGACGTCTTGAAGCTCCTTGCTTGACCGAGGCCGTCTCATTTCATCTTCGCAACGAATTGTCAAAATTCAATCGCTGGCTCAAGCCTTTGTCGGTCATTGCAGATGTTTCGTCCGACCATGCCGGTGTGATTCGGCAGATGCTTGAAACCGTTTTGCCCGATTTTCCCGCAAAACAACTTGGCCCGTTCCTAAACCTTCTCTATGAACTGTCGGTTGCGACCGAGACAGGTATTTCCGACACAAAAACAAGAGAATTCCTAACGAAATTATCCGGATCGGCAGCAAAAGCAGCTAAAAAAATACTCTCGATTCCATAACCGACAGGTGCGCCCATGACCACGACCGCCATCGCCCACACGTACAAATATTCGTTCGCCTCGGAGTACGCTCCGCAATTCGAAGACTCCGGCAAGGGACGGCTCGCCTTGGCGACGGATTCCTCGGTGCTGCAAAAGACGCCGAAGAAAACGTCGTCCGGCACGTTCTTCAGCGGAACCCTGCTTCGGCCCAAACGAACGGCGGATCTGCTCCGGGCCGTTTCGGAAATCGTCACGGCCCGATTCAACAATCCAAATTGGCGGCGCCTGGCCGATCCAGTGATTACCGTCGGCGACGACCGGATGCGTTTCGAAGGCTTTTCCGGTTGTTGTAGCGCTTATGCCCGATTGGATTTGCTGCCCGATGCCGTCGAGGGAGAACGGCCGAGCCGGGGAACGACCAACGTCGATTTCAATCCGGCCATGATCTCCGCCCTGGCTTTGCTCCGCGACAGTGATTACCTTGCGCTTAATATCGGAGCCGAGGAAATCTCGATCTCGAAGAACGCCGAAAAGAC
>JBEBTM010000207.1:0-7543 GCA_040393745.1 Thermogutta terrifontis
TCGCTGAATCATGAGTACCGGCTATAAGTACTTGGAACCCCAGGCATTGGCACGGGTTAAAAATCTTCAAATGGTCGCCCGGGGCGTCGTTGAAGGTTCGATCACCGGGCTCCATGCCAGTCCGAACAAAGGGTTCAGCGTCGAGTTTGCGGAACACCGGGAATACGTTGCCGGGGACGATCCGCGTCACCTCGATTTCAAAATGCTCGCCAAGACGGAACGTCTCTACGTCAAGCAGTACGAGGAAGAAACGAACATGCGGGTCCAGATCGTCCTGGACACCAGCGCGTCGATGGGATACAAACATTCCACGGGCATTACGAAGTACGAATACGGCTGTTATTTGACCGCGATTTTATCGTACATGATGACTCGGCAGCAGGATTCCGTGGGCTTGACGACTTTCGACACGGAAATCCGACTCGACATGCCGGCCCGGAGTTCGCCCCGACATTTCCATGAAATGATGGAACGACTCGAAGCGACGCAGCCGGGCCGGGAAACCGGCATCGCGGACACGTTGCATCTTCTGGCGAACCGCTTCAAAAAACGGTGCCTGATCGTCCTGATCAGCGATCTTTATGACGACCCGGACGAAATCATGCGGGCCCTGCATCATTTCACACACCGTCGACATGAGGTGATCGTCTTTAACGTGTTCGATAAGGCGGAGTTGGAATTTCCCTTTGACGACACGATCGCTTTTCACGATATGGAGACGAAAGAACGCATCCTGGTCGAGCCGGATTCGATTCGCAGTGCGTATCTGGACGAGGTGCGCAAGTTCACCGACGGCTACCGCCGGGCCTGTCGGGAATCGGGCATCGACTATGTTCTCACGGACACGACCGTTCCGTACGATTATATGCTCACCCGCTACGTCGCCAAGCGGTTTATGACGCAGGGATAAACGCCAAGAAAACCGAAACGCCCCGAAAGCAAAAGCCTCGGGGCGTTTCGGCACGAATACGGGCGGAATCCTTATTCCGTTTTTGTGGAAAGTTCGAAGTTAAAAGGATCTTTGTTCCCCTTGGCGACGGTTACCGGTGTCATGCCGCAGGTTTTCGCATTACCATACTTCTGTGGAACCAGGTAAGTAACCTTGGCCGGCACGCCCTTGTACTTCTCCAACTCTTCTTCAGGAGACGATGTGGGCGGTCTCTTTTCCGTTTCCGTTTTCACGAATGTCGGAACGTAAGTCCCCGCCAATGCGCCTGTTCCGACCGGCGACCCGGTCGTCGTTAAAGCAAACTCTCCTTTATCATTTGTCACGCCATAAGCCGCCTGACCGCCTTCGACGCTCGGTGCAAAGGTTACCGTAACGCCTTGAGTCGGCTGCCCGTCCACCTTGACGATTCCTTTGACAAGGATCGTGTCGTTGGGATTCTTTTCAGCGCATCCGGCAACAAATAAAACGGCGAAAGCAAGAATTAAGATGCAAGGGATTTGATTTCTTCTCATGTTATCAATCAAGGTGTTGTGTAAATACTGGGTTCAATATTCAAAAACGCTTTTGACGAACCATCACGGCACCTGCGTAGTTTCACGTCCGTTGATTGAGCCGATTTCCGACCAAACACCGTAGGAGAATGTACCATCTCCATCGGTCGGCCGTTCCCGAGAGGTCGAAGCACGGTTCAAATTGGTCGTGTGAATGGTGTCGCTGATAAATTTGGTGCTGGAGTCCATCAGGCAAACGGCCACGCCACCGGGGTGGTTGCTGCTGGCACTGGCCCAGACGTTACTCGTCCAATCACCCGTTGCAGCATCGGAACAGGAAGGGCTGTTCGGTGGCATTAACGTGTGGAATCCGAGGGACATCGGGTAGAGGTCAAACGCCCTCATGCCAAGTTGGTGCCAGGTATCGGCTTTGGCCGTGGCCTGGGTGTCGTTATAGAGTGTGGCATTCATTTTCGTCGCCATGCACAAACTGGGAGCGCCGGGGGTATCGATAGTGCCGGAAATCCCGGCACCGGCGACGCCGGCAGCTATTTTGGCCTTCAGTTCACCACCCGTGGTTTCCGTGGAGCGATTGAAAATGATACCTTCGGAAAACAGAACCGTGTTGCTCAATCCGTCCTTGATACTGGCCAGAGTCGTCGTCGCACCGCCTTTACACTCTAAGTCATTGCGCCACTTGGGACCGCATTTGGCCCAGCTTCTGGGAGAATAATGTCGCCCATCCGTTGTGTTGTCAATCCAATTTGTCTGAAAAGCCAAATCAGCTAACGAGGCACGATAGTTTGTCGGACAGGGATTACCATCGGACCACATTCCTGAGTTACCGTCCGATGGGCATAAGAGCATTCCCAGCTTGACCCGGAAAATGGGGTCGTCATAAAGGTTGACGCCTGCCGTTGACGTTGTATTACCCTTGGCAATGGCCTTGTCATAAAGGGCGTCCTGTTCAGCAAAAGGAAGCAACACAAGGAACAGGGTTCCGACCCGGTCAAATCTCAACGGTTGCGTGATCGGGTCGTTCATTATGCATGGCAGGCGACCGCGGACATCGCTGAAATTCTGCACCGCGAGGCCCAGTTGGCGGATGTTGTTGATGCACTGGGAACGGCGACCCGCTTCCCGGGCCGCTTGGACGGCCGGAAGAAGCAGCGCGGCGAGCATGCCGATAATGGCAATGACGACCAGAAGCTCCACGAGCGTGAAACCCCGCTTGCCGACCCGAAGTCTGTCCCAAAACAAAAGCGGACTCGGTTTTGTCATGATGTTTTTTCTCCGATAATCAAAGGTGAATATCCTCTCCCCGATAACGATAAGGAGCGATAAATTCCAAGAGTCGAAACCAATACGTTCTGGAGTATAATTCAAGCCGAGGCCGATTTCAAGAGTTTATTTCGAAAGAACCCGCCTTTTTTCGCGACATTTTTTGGGTGGGAATGTTCGGCCGATGCTTTCCAAACGAGAGCGGTTTTCCTACAATGGCATGAAGTCCGCAGGGACACCCTCCCCCTTTTTCATCTCTTTCCGTTTCACCCACTCCGGAGAATTCAACATGAAACAACGACTTTTTTCCCTCCTTGCCATCGCGGCGATTTCATTGCTGGCGGTCCTTCCCGCCGGAGCCGACGTTCGGCTGCCCGAGATTTTCGATTCCGGCATGGTCTTCCAGCGTGAAATGAACGCACCCGTCTGGGGCTGGGCCGATGCCGGAGAAAAGGTGACCGTCACCTTTGCCGGTCAGACCGAAAGTGCCACCGCAGGCGCTGACGGACGCTGGATGGTCGAACTCAAGCCGCTCAAACCCGGCGGACCCTTTCCGATGACCAACCGGGGCAAAAATGAAATCAAGCTCGACGACGTTCTCGTCGGCGATGTCTGGCTTTGTTCCGGTCAGTCGAACATGGAATGGGCCATGAGCTGGCTGCCGGATTCCAAGGCAGACATCCCCCAGGCGAACCACCCGAACATCCGGCTCTTCCAGGTCGAAAAAGCCTGGACGCAGCGTCCTCAGGACAGTCTCAAGGCGAAATGGACGGCCTGCACGCCGGAAACCGTAGGGGCCTTTTCGGCAGTGGGTTATTATTTCGGAAAAAACCTGCATGCCGAACTGGACGTTCCGATCGGCTTGATCAATTCCTCCTGGGGCGGCACCCGGATCGAACCTTGGACGCCGCCGGTCGGGTTCTACTCCGTGCCCGCCTTGTCCGAAATCACCGACGAAGTCAACGCCAAGGACCCCGCCCATGCCCGGCACAAAGAACTTGCCGCGCAAACCCTGACCCGGTACAAGAACTGGATTTCTGAAACGGAAAAAAATCTGGCCGAAGAGAAACCCCTCGACCCGCCGCCGACCTATCCGGGCCAACTGGCCCCCTGGGGCGGGCATCAAAGTCCTACGGTTCTCTACAATGCCATGGTGAGTCCCTTCACCCCGCTGGGCATGAGAGGCGCGATTTGGTACCAGGGTGAAAGCAATCTCGGTGAAGGCATGCTCTACGCCGAGAAAATGCGGGCGCTCATCCAGGGCTGGCGGAGCGTCCTCGACAACGACGACTTCGGCTTCTATTTCGTCCAGCTTGCCCCGTACAATTACGGTGGCGACGGAACCCGGTTGCCGCTGATCTGGGAGGCCCAGGCGTCGGTGGAGCGGGACATTCCCAAAACCGGCATGGCCGTGATCAACGACATCGGCAACCTCAAGGACATTCATCCGGCTCATAAGAGTGTCGTCGGCAAGCGGCTTGCCCTCCTGGCCCTGAACCGGACTTACGGCAAAACCGACATCGCCTGCGCCTCGCCGGAACTGGGCGAATTGACCGTCGATGGAAATGAAATGATTCTGGCGATGAAAAACGCCGAGGAACTGAAAACCCGGGACGGCAAGGAACCCGATTGGTTCGAAATCGCCGGAGCCGACGGCGTGTATCACAAGGCGACAGTCAAGATCGAAAAGGCCACGCTTCGGCTCTCCAGTCCGCAGGTTGTGAAACCCTATGCGGTTCGCTTCGCCTGGGACCAGCTTGCCGAACCGAACCTGCAAAACGAGGCGGGCTTGCCGTTGGGCGCGTTCCGTGCCGGCGAGATTCCGGAACGGGGCAACCTTGACACGCTCGTTCCCGAGGCGAGGAATTTCAAGCTCGTTTACAGTTTCGATCCCACCTCGCCGGTCATGCTGGACGGTAACAGCCGCTTCGCCTACCGCACGGACAAGAGCTCCGAAATCGTGGGCAAAGTCAAGCGGGTCGGATATTTTCTCTCGCTCACGCCGAAGGACGGTGACATGCAGTACGTTTTCGTAACAACACCGCCGCTGGACCAAAACCTGGCGAAGCTCGGCGTTCCGACGAAGAATTCAGGGGCCCGATTCCAACAGAATGTTCCTGATGTGACCGTGAAGACGAACGTTTCCGGCGTGGAATCGGGTACCTTTGCCGACGGTTGCAACGTGGAATTCTGGGACTGCAACTACGCCGCCCCGAACAAAGTGAACGTGCCGAACGCTTCGAACGACGTCTTCGATTTCGGCGACGAAATGAACACGGGCAACTCCCCGGGGTACGGCTCGATGCAGATTCACAACCACGCGAAAAAGCAGACGATCTTTTCGTTCAGCAATTTTAACGCGGGCAAGACATGCGATGTCGGTATCGGCAACTGTCCTCGCGGCAACAACCCCGACTGGACGTTCAGCCGCTCTGCCGAGACTTATGTCGGCGGCCAGCTCCTGATTCTGGTCGAGATGGAATAAGCAAAAACGAGGCGGGAAACGATCGAACGCCAAGAGGCCGTCCATTCGAGACGACGGCCTCTTGGCGTTCTGGCGTCATCCGGAAGTTTCGCAGACGCTTCACTTCCGGCTCTTGGCGACACTACTCTGTCGCGGCTTCGCCCGCAGGGTCTTCTTTCGGGCCTTCCCCTCGCAGTTCCTCAGACGGTTCGGCATCTTTCGCTCCCTTTTCAGGATCCTTGCCGAAGATCACGAAGATGACGAAGAAGATCGAAATCCAGATCACGGCCGGGAAGAGAATCTGCTTCCACTTATGCGCCTTTGCTTCAAGGTACTTGCCCCGTTCAACGGAGTACCCGGCTTCCGGAGCCGCTTTGGCGATGCTTCGGAGCACCGTGTCGATATCGGCTCTGGCGTAAACCGTGTCGCCGATCTTGATCGAGTCCGGCCCCGCCGCGATTTCCTCGGCGGTGAGCGTGTTATCTTTGTTGGTATCGTAATCGTATAAATCGTTGAGCAGCGTACTCGCGGGTTCGGCGGTTTTTTCCGGCGGATTCATGATTCCTTGAACCGTCCCGGCCAAATCGAGGTATTTCCACGACGAGTCGACCATTTTGGCGTCCGTCCAACCGGGCAATCCGACGGGCTTTTCGGCGGAAGCGACGGCCATGTTCTTGACATCCGGGGCGTTGGTTTCCATTTTCATGAATTCGCCGAAAATCACGCTTCCGAGCACCTGACCCACACCAAGCAACAGGAACGCCATGAGGCTCTGAACGCTCGCCTTGAGTTCCGCGGGGGCTTTTTTGTCCGCGTACATGTACGAGGCGGCGTACAGGAAGCTGTAGGCGAAACCGTGCAGGAACAAACCGCCCACGGCGAAACCGAAGCTACCTGTCTGCATGAACAGGAAATACCGCAGCGCCCAGGAACCGATGCCGAGCACCACGACCCATTTCAGGCCGATCACGGCGATTGCAAAGGGGAGCAGTGACATGAAGAACAGCTCGGAGAACTGGTTCAGCGTCGTCAGTGCGACCGGCGAGGGGTACCCCTGCTCGCTCAAGTACGGAACCTGGAAGGGAAAGTAAAAGTTGCAGGCCAAAATGCTGGCCAGAAAGGCGCAGAGCACGAAAATCGCGAAGCCGGGATCCTTGAACAGCTTCAAAGCGCCCAAACCGAGCAAGTCGCTCTTTTCGCCGACCGCCGGGGCGCCTTTGGGAGGCGTGTCGGGCAGCGTCAAGGCGTAAAGGGCCAAAAGCAGACCGCAACCGCCGCCGGCGAAGAAGAAGTTCGGCGTTTCAGCGCCGCCCAAAAAGGCCGCGATGAACAAGTTCACCACGATCCAGCCGAAGGTGCCGAATACGAAAACGTAGGGCGCGGAACCTTCTTTGGAGTGTTTGAATACGACCGAGTTGAGTAGCGCGATCGTCGGCATATAGCACATGCCGGACAGTAGGATCAAGGCCATGAGCGCCGGGAACGTCGCCTTTCCCTGCATACAGAGCACCCCGCAGGCGATGAGTGCCAAACTACCGATCAGGTGCAGGAAGGAAATAACCTTTTGGGCCGAAAAATATCGGTCCGCGATCGGGCCGATGAACATGGGCGAAATGACCGCCCCGAGCGGAATGGCCGCGTAAAGCCAGCCGACGCCTTCCAAACCGGCGTGTCCGGCGTAACCGCCGAGCGCCCCGGCCCAACTGCCCCAAATGGCGAACTGCAAAAAGTAGGCGAGACAAAGACGTGGATAGGCGAACGGGGCCGCCTCTGGTGAGTTGGACATCTTCAAAACCTCCTGGAAGTGTAAACGGATGTGATCATGATAGTTGCCGGACGCAGACCCGCCCGAACGTAGCAGGTTATTCTCCCACAATAACACGTCAAAATCAACCATTGCGGAGGGAATGTTTTCACCGTTTTTTGGTCTTTTCTCTCAACGGTCCGGCGTGAAATCGTTCTTTCACCCTTGAAATTCGATTCGGTGAATGTTACACTGACGGAATTCACTGAACGATCAAACACAATGTAGCCATCCCATGTCCCACGAACCGGACCTTGCCCATTCGCCAACGACTCACGATTTTCAGATTCGCGTCCGCTACCAGGAAACCGACCAGGGCGGCGTACTCTATCACGGCAACTACTTCACTTTTTGCGAGGTGGGGCGCACCGAGTTGCTGCGAAGTTACGGTTATTCTTACCGTGAGGTTGAGGAAACCGGCCTTTTCGGCGTCGTGGTCAAAGCGGATTGTTCCTATCACCGTCCGGCCAAATACGACGACCTGCTGACCATCCGCACGACGATCAAGCGGGTTGCCCGGGTCAAAATCGAATACGAGCACCTTGTCTTTCGCG
>JBEBTM010000208.1:0-7520 GCA_040393745.1 Thermogutta terrifontis
CGACCGTGTTGAGCGTGTTCCAGATCATGGAGAAAAAAAATTTCGTGGCTCACGAAACGGCAGGAAAAGCGTATGTTTATTATCCTTTGGAAGCCCGGCAGGCCACGGTGACCTCACTCGTCCGCCGATTTGTCAATCGGGTTTTCGACGGGGCCGCGGGCGAATTCCTGCTCTACGGCATCGAACTGGACAAACTTTCGCCGGAGGAACTTGACGAATTCGAAGAAAAAATCCGAGTTGCGAAAGAAAGCGGGGAGCGAAATCCGTGATTGTCGATTATTATTTTATTGCAACAATATTACTCGGGTTCGCTTGTGTCGCGGCAGCGCCGCTACGTCATCCTTGTGGGCGTGTCGCCGTGATTCGGGCCGTTTTCCTGGCGATCCTGCTGCTGCCGGCGATGATGCTCGTACCGGGTCGGGAACGGGTTTCCTGCAATGTTTTCGAGACGCCGCGAGGAAACGAAAACGTCACACTTTCGACGTCTGCCACAATAGTCGATGCAAAAACGCAGACGAGTGACGGTAAGCCGCCCGAAAGATCGTTTCATGGAGAAATCGCGACACCGCAAGGCAAGGCAGCGGCACCCTGTTTCTCCATGACGCCTGCCAACGTTTTCGTAACATTCCAGCTTTTCGGCATGTTCGGCGTGGCCGTCCGGCTGGGCCTGGGCTATTTTCGCACGAGACGACTCTTGCGAGGGTCTGTTGTCGCCGAAGGACGTTTTGCCACGCGCTGCCGGGTCCGAATTCATCCGCAACTGGCCGCGCCGATCATTGTCGGCGTATGGAGTCCAACCATTTTGATCCCGGAAACGCAGGACGAAAATGAAATCCGCTGCGCCATAGCCCATGAAAACGCCCATTGGGAAAACGGCGACCTGCGCGGCCTGGCCGTGGAGCGGCTGTTGATGTTTCCGCTATGGTTTCATCCGTTCTTTTGGCTGCTCAGGCGAAGCGTCCACCGGGATCGTGAAACCTTGGCCGATCTCCGGGCCGTTGAGAAAGTCGACCGGCTCGCTTACATCGAACAACTGCTCGCCTGGGCGCGGCGGGCCTTGAAATATCCGCTTCCCGGCGGCGTCTTTGTGCTGGGTATCGCGGAAGAACCGTCCCGTCATTCCCGTCATCGCAACCCGTTTTCAAGGAGGATTACCATGTTGCTCAATGAAACCGCTACGCTAAAAGTTCTGTCCCGGCGCCGCCGCGTGGTTCTTTTCGCCTCACTCACGTTAGTCGTACTGTCGGCCGCAACGCTGACGCTCCAAACACTTCCCCTTTACGAGTCCGACCCTGATGGGGTCATGGCGTTACGGGAATCCCTGAAACAGATCGCCCCGACACCGACGGAAAAGGTTGCGATCAAACGGCTTCGGGCCGATGTTCTCGCCGAATACAACAACAAAGACAATATCGCACAAAAATATATCGCGTCTGAAATGTCGGAAACAAACGACGAGCAGATCGCCGTGGAACACCACATCCTTTCGATTCGAGGACCGCTGGCCAAGGTGATCCTGGCCGATCCGTCGCTGTCCTGGAGCGGTTTGGTGGTTCCCGAACGAAATACCATGTCTACCCGCGTGGCGTATCACACGGAGCCGGACGGTTCGAAAGTCAACGGGCAGACGCGAGCCGAACCGGGATACTGTCAGCTCACGCACAACGTTCCCCTACCGCTCCAAGCCCGACTTTTCGGCTGCGAAAACGCACGGAATTTCCTCGAAATATTTACGTCGGGCGAGAAGGCGAATTGTCTTCAGGCTCCGAAATTTACGCTGTTCAGTGGACAAACGGGAACCATCCAAGACGTCACGCAAACACCCTTTGTCACCAGCGTTTTACCCGTCGAAGGGGATTCCGCTGTTGCGTATCAGCCGATCATCCAGATTTTCGACGAAGGCTCGGTCATCACGACCAAAGTGACCTTACTTGAAGACCATTCCTGCCGGCTCGATTATTGCAGTATCACGTTGTCCCGGGTCGAGAAGATCGACATCGTCAAACTCCGGGACGATCCGCCGGTTAATCCGCACGAAAAATCGGGCGTTTCGCTCCAGGCTCCGACGGTGAAGACGATGAACGTCACGATTCCGCCGGTGACGATTCCCGAAGGCATGTCGCTGCTCGTGGCCGCGCCGGGTTTGTTTCGAGATTCCGACGACGAAGGCGTGTTCGTCCTCGTTACACCTAGGCGGGTGACGCCGAAAGAGGAATGTACGCTCGGTCATGTATCGTCTTGGGATGAATTTTGGGACATCCGGGATTGACGCTCCGAAACGTCATATCCGCCTCACGATTAATACGTCAAGAACACCGAAGCCGCTGCGACACAGGCGGTTTCCGTGCGTAAAATGCGGGTACCCAGATCGAGCGGTCGGAATCCGTATGACAATGCGGCGTCCACTTCGGCGTCCGTGAAACTGCCCTCGGGACCGATGACGAGAACTAGCCGGTTCAAGGATTTCACCTCGGCAAGCAAGTCGCGCGGCCGGACAGGGTTTTCCGCGCCCAAAGATGCCGGGTGGAGTAAAAGCCGGGCCGTGTCCTCCTCACCGTCGAGCAGGATGCCGAGTTCCCGGAGCGACTTTTCCTCCGTGACTTCCATGAGTACGTTTCGACCGCATTGCTTGGCCGCCTCGATGACATAACGCCGAAATTTCGCTACAACTCCGTCGTTGGCCCGGGCCACGCTGCGATCCAAGTGAAGCGGTACGAATCGGGCGACTCCAAGCTCGGCAAGTTTTTCGACCAAAAACCGCTGCCGATCCCCTTTGGGCAGCGCCGAAGCGACCGTAATTCGCAGCGGCGATTCGATCGTGTCGGGGATCGTCTTCAAAATCCGCACGGAAACATTGGTTTTCGAAACCATTTCGACGATTCCGCGCCAGGAAAGTCCGATGCCGTCGAAAAGCATGATTTCGTCGCCGACCCGGCCCCGCATGACCCGGCTGAAATGGTGCGCTTCATCACCTCTAAGCGTCACGCGGTCTTCGTCGATGCTCGAAACTTCGGGATCAATATAAAATCGGTCACTCATTGCGGTATCCCTGTCGACAATCACATTGATTGAAGTGTTTTTTTCGTTTGTTCAATGTCAATCGGCATCACGGACAAAAACCAATTGCCGTCGTATTGGACATCCGTTTTACCGCTTGTTTCACGGCATTTCGAATTCGAGCGGTTGGACGGCGATAAACCGCACGGGCCCCATAAGCCCCGAAGGATGCGGCGGCCAGTTCGCGGCGTCGAATTTTTTGTAATTGATATTCACGATATTGATGTCGTGAAAAATCTTCCAGTCGACCTTGTTGCGGTCCAAATCCCGGATACGGTTGGCCGAGAGGTTCGTGACTTCGATTTCCAGCGCGTTGCCGGTCGTCTTCAAGAGTTCCGGGGGCAGCGTGACAATGTACGGTTTCACGAAAAGGCAGCCGAGATTCCGGCCGTTGAATTGTATCCGGGCCGATTGGCTCAAATCGCCCAGATCGAGTTGATACGTTTCGTCGCCTTGAACCCGGGGTAACTCAAAGGTCGTGGAGTATTTCGCGGTCCCGGCGAATTTGTCGCACAGTGGATCGCTCCACTCGGTCCAGGATTTCAGTTCGGAAATATTCCTCGCCGCCGGAAACTCCGGCCCGCCTTCGAGGAATTCAACGTGCCAAGCTAATGTAGGCTCCAACGGCTCAGCATCGATTTTTGCACAATAAATCCAGTCGGGAATTTCCCGGAGCCGACCGAATCGTTCGCTGGTTCGTGTGGGCGAATTATCCGTGCGAATATCACGACAAACTCGGAGGATCATCGACTGGTTCGGCTTCATTTGCAGATAAACTTCCATTGTGCCGTATTTCCGGTCCTTTCGGGTTTTTGCCAAACCGATTTGCCCGGTCATCGGGTCCATCAGGATCGGCAAATCATCGTCGCTGAAAAACCAACGATCGTAACCGTCGGTATAAAAAACGTTGACGACGGGTTGTCCGGCACGCAATTGTTTCAGTGAAAACCAGCCTTCGACCGTCCTGACGTCATCGGAATGCTCCATTTGATCGTTCGTATTTGTGATGAAATAGAACACGTCGCCGTCGAGTTCCCGGCGAATCAGTTTCACGCCGGTTTGCGCAACGACATTCTCCGCTTGAATGTGATAATATCGTAACGTCTCTCGGCGGCACTCCGTCATGTCGACGACCAGCACGGGTTTCGGTTTTCTCGGCTCCAGAAGCGGTCCCGGAGAGATTTCCGGGGAGTCGACGGGCCGGGGCGGCGGAAGCACGGTTTTCGCAGCGGGAAATTCGATTCCCTCTTTGAGCATCGCCAAGGTTCGGCGTCTTTCGTCAAGATTGCCAAGGCCGGGCACGTCACTTGGCACGGGGCCGTCGAAAAGAACGGGAATGCGCTGCCCCGCGATTTCGAGTAGCTTTTCCATCGTCTCCGGCGTCATGAATTCGCAGCGGGGCACGATAATGGCACGATATTTCCCGCCCGGCGCGACGATCCGTTTGCTCCACTGGTTGCCCCGCACGGTTTTCACGGCCTGTAATTGCGCATCGGAAATATAATCGAACTGATACCCGTTCTTCCATAGAAACTCGGCCAGTTCGCCGACCGGTTGGTCTTTGAACCAGGCGATGTTGTGGACCGACATGTCGATTTGCAGGCCGTCTTTGCGGTGCCAAAGATCATCGATGGGCCAGTAGAGCAAAATGTCGTTGTCCGGTTCGCCCGCTTGCAGGACCGACTGACACCGGGCGATGTATTCGTTCAAATATTTCGCGTCCCGCCAGATCGAATTCTGCGGGTTCATTTGCGTCGAAGCGTAAAAGAGCCAGCCGGGCCAGGGGACATCCTGGGGCGAGTAAACCGTGCCGTGGTAGAAAACATGATTCACGCCGGAAACGAAAAAGCCGTCGAAAAGCGTTTTGATATCGCCGAGGGTTTCGTGGAAATGTTCCTTGACCCAGGTGCCGGATTCGCTTGCGACGAGTTTTCGTCCGGAAATGTGAGCCGCCGAAGACGCGAACTTTGCGATCAGTGGATTCTTGTCTCCTGCGAAAAATTCGGTTTCGGGAACGTCGGCCGCGGCATAAACATCCAGTAAATTGCCGGGACTCCCGTGGGCTTCGTTTCGGCTAATCATGCCGTGTTTTCGGCCCCAGTCGGTCCATGTTTTTGTGAAGTCGAGGTGCATTTCGGCAACGGTTTTCCGGTAGTCGGCTTTCACTCGGCGAATGCGATCCTCGTTGCCGTTGCCGGCCAGGGCGTTCAGTTCGCCCTCCAGTTTATAGCCGCGCCGCTTTTCGAAATATTCAAAAAGATCGTCGGACCAATTATTGGCGTATTCGTACGAATCGTGATAGATCGCACGAGGGAGCGGGCCGTCGTGGTCTTTCAGTTTTTCCTCGAACCAATGAACGTAATTCGTCGCGGCCCGGACGGAGTATGGGTTGAGCATTTGTCCCTCGCCGCCGGGCGCGGCACGCTTCACGGCCCTTGCGTTATATTTCGGTACGATTTCGATTTCGCCGCCTTTGTCTTCGAACTTGACGGTCATGTTGGCATCTTCCCGCACGACCATGGGACCACCGAAACACCAGCCCGTACCGAGGGTTACATCGACGCCCATTCCAAGACTGTCCGCTTCTTTGACGGCGAAGCGAACCATACCGAGCCATTTTTGCGACATGAACTCGACGTACCGATCTTCGTAGCTCTTGGCTCCATAGATGGGGATGATGTGCATGCCGCCGAGACCGGCGTCGTGAAATTGACCGAGCTTCCAGCGAAGATTTTCTTCGTCGAGGGCGCCGCCCATGATCCAGGTGTATCCCCAGGGGCGGGTTTCTTTGGCAATCGGCGGCCAGACGGATTCCTCGGCGACGAGAGCGGCGGTGACGAAGAAAAACAGCACGGAAAAGAAAATTCGTTTCATGATCGGAATCGATCCCGTGATGAAGTGGTTGAGAAACAACGCCGTCATTCCCGCCTCCGATCGGGGGCGAGAATGACGTACATTGCGGGTTCAATTCTTTATCCTTGGCTTGCCTGGAGCGCCTGATCGAGATCGGACAAGATATCTTTGACATCTTCCAATCCCACGCTGATACGGATGTAATCCTGAGACACGCCCGCGGCGACTAGTTCGTCGTCGTTCAATTGACTGTGCGTCGTCGTGGCGGGGTGAATAACCAAGGTCCGGACATCGCAAATATTCGCCAAATGATACGCCAGCTTGACGTTTTCGATGAACTTCCGGCCTGCCTCACGGCCGCCCTTGATGCCGAAGCCGACGATGCAACCGGTTCCTTTGGGCATGTACTTCTGCTGTAGGGCATGGTCCGGGTGCGACGGCAAGCCGGGATAATTCACCCAACCGACCATGGGGTGTTTTTCGAGCCATTCGGCCACGATCTGCGTGTTCTCGCAATGTTTCGGTGCCCGGAGATGTAACGTTTCAAGACCTTGGAGGAACATGTACGAATTGAACGGACTTAGACAGCCGCCGAGGTCGCGGAGCCAGTGGGTCCGGCATGTAACGATAAAGCACGCCCTGCCGAAGGCTTCGTGAAAGACTTTGCCATGGTAAAAATCGTCGGGTTTGGTGAACTGCGGCCATTTTTCGGGCTCTTTTCCCCAATCGAAGTTGCCGCTGTCGACGATCACGCCGCCCATCGAATTGGCGTGTCCCCCGATCATTTTCGTTGCGCTGTAAACGGCGATGTCCATAACGTAATCGAAGGGTCGAAACAGGATTGGCGTCAAAACCGTGTTGTCGCAGACGACCGGCACGCCGTGACGGTGGGCGATCTCCGCGATTTTTTCGTAATCCAAAACATTGTTTTTCGGGTTGGCGACCGCTTCGAGGTACACGCACTTCGTATCGGGACGGAACGACTTGTCAAAGGCGTCGAGATCCTGCATGTCGACCATCGAGACATTGATGCCGAAACGTTTGAACGTGTTCTTGAACAATGAAACGGTGCCGCCGTAAAGCGAATTGGACGCGACGATATGGTCGCCCGTGTGGGCGAGGTTCAATATGGCAACGAAAATCGCCTGTTGGCCGCTCGCCGTGGCGACCGCTCCGACACCGCCGTCCAATGCGGCCATGCGCTGTTCGAACACATCGGTCGTGGGGTTCTGCAACCGGGTATAAATCCAGCCGGGAATGTTCAGCTTGAAAATTTCCGAGGCGTAATCGGTGTCCTTGTACAAAAAACAGCTTGTCTGGTGGATCGGCACGTTGCACGAACCGGTTTCGGGGTCGCCGTGCCAGGCGGCGTGAATGGCGGAAGTTCCAAGTTCCATGGTCGTAATCTTTGTTAAGTTTTGGTGGTATTCGATCAGAAAACTCCGGTGGCTGCGATTTACTACACCTCCGGTTCGGTACGGGGCATTTTCAGGTGGGCAAGCATTTCTTCATTCTGGTATCGAACGAATTCGTCGTACAGTTCTCGGTCGATGCTCCGGGGATAGCTCATGAGCAGCAACGGCACCTCGCCCGTTCCGTCCTGGTACGAA
>JBEBTM010000209.1:0-7446 GCA_040393745.1 Thermogutta terrifontis
GAGGATTATCGCAAAAACATCAACCGGCTCATCCGATTTCTCCAAGGCAAGAAGAAGGCCCTGATCGCCGACCTGAAGCGGGAGATGACCGAAGCCGCGGCGGAAAAACGCTACGAAAACGCCGCCGAACTCCGGGACCAGATTCGCGACTTGGAAACACTGGACCAGCGAGGCGAAATCGACACGCACGTCCAACCGGAAGCATTCATCATCGATCCGCGACGCGGCGTCCTGGGGCTTCAAAAAATTTTCAAACTCGAAACGGTTCCCCGCGTGATCGAAGGCGTGGACATCGCCCACCTCGGCGGCACGGACATGGTCGCGAGCCTGGTCCATTTCATCGATGGTCTGCCGTTCAAACCGGGCTACAGGCGTTACAAAATCAAGAGCGTCAAGGGCGTCGACGATTTCGCGAGCATGGCCGAGGTGGTCACGCGGCGTTTTTCACATGAAGAAGCCGATCAGCCGGCGCCGGACATCCTGCTTATCGACGGCGGCAAAGGGCAACTCAATTCCGTGCTGGCCGCCTTGGATCGGTGTCCGATGCAGCCTGGCTTGGTGATTTCTCTGGCCAAACGGGACGAGGAAGTCTATGTGCCCGATCGCGAGGAACCCTTGAAATTGAGCCGCCATTCGTTTGCGCTCCGGCTCCTGCAGTACGTCCGGGACGAGTCGCATCGTTTTGCGCAACATTACCACCATTTATTGCGCAAAAACCGGTTTTCCAAGGATTCATGACAGGATCCCGGAAATCTTGTCACGGATCGCCTGCTCGACCTCCCCGGGAGTTTTCGTTGCGTCAACAACCTCGCAGCGCCGCGGGTCGATCCGGGCGAAATGCAGGAAACCATCGCGAACCCGGCGGTGATATTCTTCGCCCTTGCGTTCCATTCGGTCCGGTTCGGCCCGGCCGCCAATCCGCCGGACCGCAACTTCGTACGGCAAATCAAGCACCACGGACAAATCCGGCATGATCCCGTCCACGGCAATCCGGCCCGTCGATTCCAACGATTCCAACGGCACCCCGCCGGCAAAACCCTGGTAAACGAAACTGGACATCAAAAAACGGTCGGACAAAACGACCTTGCCCGCAACCAGAGCGGGTCGGATCAATTCCTCGACCATCTGGCATCGAGCCGCCATGAACAGGAACATTTCGGTCCGGTCCGCGATTTTCAGTTCGGTTCCGTGGAGCAGGATGTTCCGAACCGCGTCCCCTAGGGATGTACTACCCGGATCACGGCATAAAACGACTTCACGCCCCCGGCTTTCCAGCCAAGCGGCCAGCCTGCGCTGTTGCGTACTTTTCCCGCAGCCGTCGCCGCCTTCGAAGGAGATGAACATGGAATGGGTTCCGTTAAATGTCGTGAGGCTTTCGCCGGAGTGAAACAACGGTCTACCATTTTAATGTCTTTCGCCCTGAAAACAAGGCATGCAAAAGCGGGAGTCATCCCAAGATCGCCATTTGGCGGCGGACGGATTCCTCGTGAATTCCCGTGAGGATTTCCCGCACGAAAACAGGATCCAGATCCATCGCCGCGCCCATGTCGGTTCGGCGGTCCAGGATTTCCCCGTATCGGCCCGGCTGGAGAATCGCCATGCCATGCTCCTTTTTGTACGACCCGATCTCCACGGAAACCTGCATCCGCCGGGCCAGGAGTTCCAGGAGCTGTTCGTCGAGTTGGTCGATCCGGCAACGAAGTTCCGACAAATCCTTCGAAGGCCTGTTTTCGTTGCGAATAACCAGTTTTGCGAGAATCCCGTCCAATTCCTCCGGGGTCACCTGCTGGGCCGCATCGCTCAAAGCGGTCTCCGGATCGGGATGCGATTCGACGATGAGTCCGTCGTAACCGAGATCCATCGCCTGCTGGGAAAGCGGGGCGATCAGTTCGCGTCGCCCGCCGATGTGGCTCGGGTCGCAGAACAGCGGCAGATCCGGCAGGCGGCGTCTCAGTTCGATCGGAATGTGCCACATCGGCGGATTGCGGAATTCTTTATTTTCGTATGCGCCGAAGCCCCGGTGAATCCCGGCCAGGCGATCGAGACCCGCGTTGTGGAGCCGTTGCAGGGCCCCGATCCAAAGTTCCAGGTCGGGGTTCACGGGGTTTTTCACCAGAACCGGCATGTCCACGCCTCGCAGCGCGTCCGCGATTTCTTGTACGGCAAAGGGATTCGCCGTGGTTCGGGCACCGATCCAGAGTACGTCCACACCCCATTTCAGGGCTTCGAAAACGTGATCCCGGGTCGCGACTTCCGTGGCGGTGTAAAGCCCCGTCTCCTGTTTGACCCGCTTGAGCCAGGCCAAACCGGCGCGGCCCACGCCTTCGAAACCGCCGGGTTTGGTTCGGGGCTTCCAAATTCCCGCACGAAATATTTTCACGCCCCGCCCCGCCAATTCCCGGGCCGATTGCATGATTTGCTCTTCCGACTCCGCACTGCAAGGGCCGGCAATGACCATGGGACGCTCCGGATCGACGCCGGGCAGGACAATGGATTTGAGATGCATGACAGGTTTCCTTTATATTGTATTTTGTGTCACGAAGACATGAGAGGGATACGAAAAAACGGGTGTATCTTCGTAGAGAATCTTGGGTGTTGAATTATCGAACGGAATATTCTCCGAGGACTTTCAAGTCCCGGGTGAGGGGGGCCACGGCGTCCAGGGCCTGTCGGTATCGGGCCGGATCATTAAATGCGACGTCAATATAGAACAAATACTGCCATGCCTCGCCCGTGATGGGAAACGATTGGATTTTCGTCAGATTCATCCCGTAAAATGAAAGCACGGCGAGCACCTGTGAAAGACTTCCCACGGTATGCGGCAATGAAAAAACGAGCAGGGCCTTGGAGAAGCCGTCCATTGATTCCATGTCGTGTCCCAACAGCAGGAATCGGGTGAAATTGTGTGGATCGGTTTCAATCGCTTCGGCAAGGATTTCCAAGCCGTAGACTTCGGCGGCCTCCCGGCTGCAAACGGCCGCGTGCCGGGGCTGTCGGTTTTCCGCGATCCACCGGGCGCTGGACGCCGTATCGTCTTTCTCGACGATCCGGCGAGGTCCGAGCGATTCCAGGAATTTCTCACACTGGAGCAAGGCCATCGGATGCGAGGCGACTTCGTCGAGTTGGTCGATTTTCGTGCCCGGCAACGCGGCCAGACAGTGAGAAATACGGAGTTCCTCTTCGCCGATCACGGTCAGGCCGCTTTTCCGAATCCGTTCGTGGTTCGTGAGCAGACTGCCCGCGAGGGAATTCTCAATGGCCATCATACCGGTATAGTCCCGGTGCTCGCGAACGGCGGTAATGACCTCGGGGAAATTTCTGCATTCAACCACGTCGATCTCGCATCGTCCGTGTTTGCGGTAATAATTTCGAGCGGCCATTTCGTGGTAAGAACCGCGAATTCCTTGAATGGCAACGTGTTGTTTTGGCATGGTTTGATATAAAAAAAGAAGCCGCCCGGTTAAGGCGGCTTTTCGTGGGGAATAAAAAAAGCCGCGAGCATTGAAACGCTCGCGGCTTTTGTGTCTTTCGTTATTGTTATCTCAGCAATGACACAGGCTCACCGGAAGCGTTTCGGGTAAAATACCCAAAAAACCCGTAAAAGCCAAAATAATAAAAGTTGCTGAAAGTGGAATTCATCGCGTTTGTTGTCAAACGAAGGCTAAAGTCGGACAATCCATCCAAGAATCAGGATCGACCAAAACGGAAGGAAACGTGAAATAAATCTGAAAAAATGCAAACCATCTTGGGATAATTTAGCAAAGTCGCATGCTTCTGTCAAGGTCGAATCGTTCATTTTTTCTCAAAATCGCACGCCGTTGCCAAGTTTCACGGATCGAATCCGAGTCGTTCGGCGACGGCGGTCGGATCGGCGTGGCATTTTTCGTGGACTTCTCGCAAGGTTCGTTCGCCGTTGCGGAGCAGTCAAGGATACCGCCACATTCGTCAGCACCGTCCAGACCTTGCCCAAAACCATTCACGTCTTGCTTTTCTACGAAGGAATGCCCGCCAAGGTTCGCTCAACTCCGTGAAACTTGGCAACGGCGTGTGACATCATCCTGCTGTACGGAGTCTGTCCTTTTTTTCCCGACGTTCCCTGCTATACTGGAGTCTTGTCGAAGGCGGCTTTCGTTTGTCCCGTTTCATTCCCGTCACCGAGATCGTGTCATGAACTTTCCCGCCGTTTGGAAATTGCTCCTGATCGGATTGCTGTTGCCGGTTTTCGCCCTTTTGACCGAGGCGATGCAACCTTCGTCGCTTCATGCCCAAGCTCTCAATCCGGTCATTTCAACGGCCAAGCCTGTGGAAACCAAACCCCCGGCGGCGCCGACGGCGGTTTCCATTGTCGTTCTCCCTCCGACAACGGAAGTTGCTCCGACCGCCCCCCCAAGCGAAGATTCGCCGGCCACCGCTACGGAAGCCACTCCGGTGGCGGCGCCCACGGCGACGGTCATTCCCATTCAAACGGTTGCCGCCCCGCCGCAGTTGACCGACAAGGAAATGGACGCGATCGAAGAGCAACGGGAAATCGTTTCCCGTTTTCCGGGACCCAATGAGTTGATCGATTATTTCCAGGACCAGGTCTGGGCTCGCGAATTCGAAAAAGCGATTCTCTGCGTCGATTTCGGAACCCTCGAACGATCGACGCGGAGTAAACAGCGGATGATTCGTATGCTCAACACCGTCCTGTCCCGACTCGACAGCAAGGACGTGTACGATTTTCCCACCGCCGAAAAGGTCATGCAACAGGAATTCCATTCTCCGCAAGGGATGATCGAATTGGAGTTCGTTCGTGATGATTCCACCAAGGTCTGGAAGTTTTCGAACCGGACCGTGCATGAAGTCGAATATTTGTACGACACGCTCAGGAATGATCCGCCGATCCGGCACCACTGGATCATGCAGCATTTGCCCGATTGGACGCTCCAACCGCTTTTCGGCGTGCCCGTGTACCGCCTCCTTTTGCTGGCGACGACGTTTTTCCTCGGGTTCGTCCTGAAATTCCTGATCGAATGGACGTTGTTCAAAGTGACCCGGTGGATATTCAACCTCATGCTCCACGAATGGGACCGGAGCAAGGTCACACGTCGAACCTGGCTGCCCGTAGGGCTCTTGGTGCTGGTTACGTTTTGGTCGCTCGGCCTTTCGCTCATGACGGCTACGCCGGAAAGCCTGGATTTCCTTCATGCGGCTTACGTCACGTTCATTATCGTCATGGCAACCTGGATGCTCTTCCGGATTGTCGACCTTTTCTCGCTTTGGCTTCGGCTGCGCATGAAGAATCGGGACGCGAACATCGACGTGATCTTCTTCCCGCTGTTCACCCGCACGGCCAAGGTGCTCATTTTCTGTTTCGGCTGGGTGTCGCTGGCCCAGGCGTTCCAGTGGCCCGTGGTCGGCGTGGTCAGCGGTCTCGGCATCGGCGGTATCGCGATCGCTTTCGCGGCCAAGGAAACGATTGCCAACCTGTTCGGCTCGGTCACGGTACTCGCGGATCGGCCCTTTGTCATCGGCGACTGGATCAAAACGGGGGACATCGAAGGCACGGTCGAGTCGGTCGGAATGCGCAGCACCAGGATTCGGACCTTTTACAATTCGCTGGTTACGATTCCGAACAATAATTTAACCACGGCCGTGATCGACAACATGGGCGCTCGGTATTACCGGCGGTACCGAACCTTTTTGTCCGTACCCTTGACGACCGAGCCCGAGCGGATCGATGCCTTTTGCGAGGGTGTTCGGGAGCTGATCCGGCGGCATCCGTACACCCGGAAGGATTTGTTCTACGTTTATTTGCATGAATTCAAACCATCGTCGCTGGATATCCTGCTGAACGTGTTTTTCGTGTGCCCGGACGCGTCGATCGAATTCCGGGAACGGGGTCGGTTGATTTCGGACATCCTTCGGTTGGCCAAAGAACTCGGCGTGACGTTCGCGTTGCCCGCCCAGACGATTTTTCAGTCTACCGGCGAAATGCCCCCGAAGCCCTTGGAAAGCGAACCGGTGACCGCCGGTCGCAGCGCGGCGATTAAGATTTACCCCTTGGACGATTAGTGTGCTGTCAATGATAGAACCAGGGCCGCGATGTCGAAAAGCGGCTCCGAAAAAACTTTTGCCGGAAAAAACCATGCGAAAAATTTTGCCCCTGTTGATCTTGTTGTTCGTCGCCGGTTGCTCGAAAGCTCCATCGCCCCCGACGCTGACGCCCGTTGCCGTGGACGAAGCGGCGGCGTATCCCAAGCAGGCCCCCGGTACGAAGCCCCCGGTGCTGACTGGCACACTTTCGCTGACGAAGGAGCAACTTGATGAAGGTTGGCTCCAGCTTTTCGACGGCGTTTCGACGTATGGTTGGGAAGGACGCCCTGAAAACTCCTCGACACTTGACATCGCGAAAAATCCCGAGGGCAAGAATCTGATTCTTTTCCGGTTGAATGACAATGGGTCATTTCAATTTTCCAATCGCTTTGGATTTTATCGAATCAATATCGAAAGAGAAGCTCCCGGCAAACTAAAATCAAACGGCGAAAGCGATACCACGGACTTTGTGTTAAATCGTTCCACCGGAAGCCAAGGATCGGATTTCGTTATCCTTTTTGCCCAGGCTTTACCGAAAAATCCACAGCCGCTCCTTGAAGCCGATTGGAAGCCCGCGGCCGGGGATTCGAAGGCCGTTTGGACCGACGGCGTGCTCGAACTCACCGGCGGAAAAGGCATGATTGAAACCGTGAAGGAATACGGCGATTTCGTGCTCCAGCTTGAATATTATACCGAGGCGGGTGTCAATAGCGGCGTGTTCTTCCGTTGCATTCCCGGTGAAGTTATGGAAGGTTATGAATGCCAGATTTTCAACAATCCCCCGGCCGAGGATTACGAAAAGTTCATCGGTACCGATACCGGCGGCATTTTCCGCCGCTGTGTGGGTCGGAACATGGGGCCGAAAGACGGCCAGTGGAACTATCTCACCATTGCCGCACGTGGTCCGATGATCGCCACTTGGGTCAACGGCATCCAAACGGCCGACTGGACCGACACGCGGAAAGAGGACGAAAATCCCCGCAAGGGTCTCCGACTCAAACCGGGCACGATCCAGTTCCAAGGCCATGATCCCGGCACAAAGATCCAATTCCGTAACATACGCATCGCGGAGATCAAAGACGCCCCCCGGCAATAGGGCTTGGAAGCGGCGGAATCCTTATCCGGCGACCGAAATGGTCGATTCCGGATTGTCCATCTTCGATTTGGTGCGGTGTTCGATTTTCTCTATCTGCTCCTGCGAGCCCACCACGGCCAAACAGTCGCCGGATTGGAAGGCTTCCGCTGGGGTCGGACCGGGTAAAAACACGCCGTCGCGCATGATGCCGACGACCGTGATTTCATTGATGAGATCCCTAGGGGTCTGTCCGACGAGTTCCGAGCCTTTCGGGACGAGAATCCATTCAAGTTCGA
>JBEBTM010000210.1:0-7441 GCA_040393745.1 Thermogutta terrifontis
ACAGCGCAGACGCCTGAGAAACCAATGAGATGGAATAATTACCGCGAAGACGGCGTCGGATCGGGATGCTTTTCTCTCGTGTGCGGCATCCTGTCAGTCGTAATGCTCCTGCTTTGGGTGACGGGTTTGATCGACCCCGTTCGGTTGCTTACGGACGAGTCGATCTGGCCTTCCTCCAGGCTGAGATGGTTCCCGCTCGTTTTTCCCTTGGGGGGAATTGCAATGGGAATTTATGCCCTGAAAACAGAGGAACGCCCTTTTGCGATTGCCGGAATCATTTTGAGTGCCGTCGTGCTTTCGCTGATCGTTTTGGCGATTATCCGGTCCGTATTGTTTTTTTGAAAAAATCGTTTTTTGAAACGCCGGCATCTGCGCCGCCCGGCTCAACAAGGGAGAATAAAAAATGCTCAGTTCGCAGGAAACCGTTGCGTTGTTTGACAAGTACGTTATCGGCAATTACACCCGGTATCCGGTGGCGCTCGTGCGTGGCGCAGGCTCCGAAGTCTGGGACGCCGAAGGTCGCCGGTACATCGACTTCTTCCCCGGTTGGGGCTGCGGGCTCTTGGGCCACTGCCCGAAGCCCGTGGTCGAGGCCGTTCAAAAACAAGTCGCCACGCTGATTCACGTGCCCAATACATGGTACATGGAACTCCAGGGACGCTGGGCCAAAATGCTCTCCGAACGAAGTTTCGGCGGCCAGGCTTTTTTCTGTAACAGCGGTGCCGAAGCCAACGAGGCGGCCATCAAACTCGTTCGGCTCCATTCCTCGAAAGAGCGTTACAAAATCATCACCTTCCAAGGCAGCTTCCATGGCCGGACCATGGGCGCGGTTTCGGCCACGGCCCAGCCGAAATACCACGACGGCATCGGGCCCATCCTCGCCGGATTCACCTACGTTCCTTACGGCGACTTGGATGCCGTGGAAAAAGCCATCGACGAAGAAACCGCCGCGATTATGCTCGAACCGATCCAGGGCGAGGGCGGCGTTCGGGTTCCGCCCGAAGGATTCCTGCAAGGGCTCCGGAAACTTTGCGACGACAACAAATTGCTGCTTGTGTTCGACGAAGTTCAAACCGGCTGCGGCCGAACCGGCGAGTGGTTCGGCTATCAATATTTCGGCGTTGAACCGGACATCATGACGTTGGCCAAGGCGATCAGCGGCAGCTTACCCGGTGCAGCGATGCTGGCTCGACGGGAGATCGCCCCCAGTCTCCGGCCCGGCATGCACGCGGCCACTTACGGCGGCAACCCCATCGCCGCCGCGGCGGGCATTGCGTCCATTGAAATGATCGAAAGCGAAGGGCTGCTCGAAAAGGTCAAAATGCTCGGCGAATTGTTCCGGTCCGAACTGACCGAGTTGTCGCAGTCCGTTGATATTATTCAAGACGTTCGCGGAGCCGGTGTGATGATCGGCGTGGAACTTTCCGTGGACGGGGCTCCCGTTGTCAAAACCTGCATGGAGAACGGGCTCTTGATCAACTGCACGCAGGGCAATATCCTCCGGCTGCTTCCGGCGATGAATCTCGACGAAAAAACGGCCCGCGAAGGACTAAACATCCTTGCCGATGCACTTCGCAAGTAGCCTCGCGCCGAGCTTCGTCTTCAGCTTCCGGCAACGCCAAGGCGAATGTAATCACTTACCAGATAGAGCATTACGCAACGACCACCGATTGAGCGACGCGGTCTTCCAAGTTCGGGCGGAAGATCGTGAGGATCAGTAGCGGCATGTACCAGGCCATGAAAAGCCCGCCCTGATGGAGCTGCCAGTACTGAACACCGAGCATAAGCAGTGCCGAACAGCTCAGTAGGGTTGCCAAATGCTTGTGAGTGGGCCATAGGAGCATGCCGAAACAGAGAGCGAAGAAAATCGCCAAAAGCGGCACTCGGTAGATCATCGTGTAGTTGCTCCAAAAACCATCGGGGGCCGTAAAGATGAACCAGGCGCTTTTTCCGGCCAGGTGCAAAAGCTGCTGACCGTAACTCCCCAAGGAGGCGGGTGAAATCAATAGGAGCAACGCGAACAGGGCCAATGAGGAACCGATACCGACCAGGAAGCGAATCCAGCCTCGACGCAGGTAGAAACCGCACCACAGGGGAACCAAGCAGATCGGATACCAGACCAGAGCCGCCGCGGTTCCAATCCAAAAGCCGGAGAAAAACGGTCGTCGGTACATGGCCACGGCCCAGAGAATCAGCGCGGCTGGCAGGATATGGTCCAGGCGTCCGAGCATCTGGTTGGTGTACGGATGAAGCAGGTACAGCGTCGCACAGGCGATGCCGGTTCGGATGTTTCCGAAATGACAATGCCCGATGTAGACGAAGGCGAGCACGATGAGCAGGTGGCCCGAAATGGCCAAGGCGAGAATGAGAAAAAGCATCGGAAGCCGGGGTGTAACTACAGGGTCGTCCGATTTGTGCGGTGAAGGTAGGATCGAAAGGGTTTCTCCGGACGGCGGCACACTGACAAAATCCGGGTCCGAAAGAAACGTCGGCTGCGGTATGGTCGGGTGTTCGGTCGGGAAATTGGGCGGTTCAAGAGACGGGACGGTCGGCAAAACGGACGGATCGACGGGGAGCGTCATACCTTCACCGCCGCTTTTCCCGGTCGTTCCCCGGATAATTTCGTCACGAATTCTCAACGGCGGGGCAAACGCCAGATTCGCCTGTTCCGTCAAAGCGATAAAAGGCCGGAAGCCCGGGCCGAGCTTGCCGAGTTCTTCCTGCGGAATGATCATCGTCGCCGGATTAATGCCGACTTTGTCATGCAAATGCCGCGTGGTCAGAATTTGCTCCAAGCGGACGGTCCGGACCGTATCAATCTGCTGTCCTCGGTTGATCGTCAGGGCCGCGACGACGAAAAAAATGAGAAAAAAGCAAGCAAAAGTCAAACCGCCAGGCGTCAGATTCGGCTCCAACAGTGGGCGCCGGACCATGACGGTATCGAAAACCAGGCGAACGATCATGAACAATCCGACGCCGAAAACCCAGTAATATCCGGCCGGCGTGTTCCACATCGCCAGAAATATCAAACCGGGCGTGAGCAGGATCAGCCCGATCAAGTCGATGTTGCGAACGCTCCAGAACCGATTGAACTTGAAAAACATCGCCAAAATGATCAGTGTCGACACATAGAACCATGTCGTCGGCAACATTTCATATTGGAAAAACGATGTGGGCATATCTAGACTTCAGATGGTTGGTGCGTTTGCTTCTACTTGCGTTTACGTTACTCTTGCGTAACAAACCTAAATCTACCGTTTCGCACCGCATTTTCAAGTAGAACGCCATCAAAACATGACAAGAAAAGAGAAAATCGCCCCATTCGTCACGTTGACGCAACATGGGGTGTTGGTAGAATTGGGGTTTCCGATGGGTTTTCCCCTCCTGATCGGAGTGGCAAGACAAGCGTTTTCCCGAATCAATCACAAACGAAAAATTACATAACCGATTATGACACAAGAAGTATTAACGCACGAAGTAACCCTGATCAATGGCGACGGAGTCGGACCCGAACTGGCCGCGGCGGCGAGACGGTGCATTGATGCGACGGGTGTGAAAATCAACTGGGACATTCAGGAAGCCGGCGTGGACGTCATGGAAAAACTCGGTACGCCGCTGCCCGATTCCGTGCTGGAGAGCGTTCGCCGGACCAAATGCGCCTTGAAAGCCCCGATCACGACGCCCGTGGGAACCGGCTTTCGGAGCATTAACGTCCATCTTCGCCAGGAGTTGGGACTTTTCGCCTGCATTCGGCCCTGCAAGTACTATGCCGGTGTGCGGACGTTTTTCTCTCACCTGCCTGTCGATTTGGTCATTGTCCGCGAAAACACCGAAGACTTGTACGCCGGAATCGAATTCGAAAAAGGCGATGCGAAAACGGCTGAACTCATGAAGACGATCAACTCGCTGACCGCCGGCCGGAAAATCGGGACGGGTCCCGAGGAAACGGGCATTTCGATCAAGCCGATCAGCGTGTCCGGAACGGAACGCATCGTCCGTGCGGCGTTCGACTACGCCCGGACCAATGGCCGGAAAAAGGTAACGGCGGTCCACAAAGCGAATATCATGAAGTTCACCGACGGGCTGTTCCTCGAAGTGTCCCGGCAGGTGGCCAAGGAGTATTCCGACATCGAATTCGAAGACCGGATCGTGGACAACATGTGCATGCAACTCGTTCAGAAACCGGAGCTTTACGATGTTTTGGTGCTGCCGAACTTGTATGGCGACATATTGAGCGACCTCGCGGCCGGACTGGTCGGCGGTTTGGGCATCGCACCGGGCGCGAACATCGGGCCCGAGGGCGCGGTTTTCGAAGCGACGCACGGCAGTGCCCCGAAATACAAGGGCCTGAACAAGGTGAATCCCGTGGCCTTGATCCTGTCGGGAATGCTCATGTTGCGTCATTTGAAGGAAACCGCCGCCGCAGACAAACTGGAAACCGCCGTGGCTGCCGTAATCAAGGAAGGCAAGAGCGTGACCTACGATATGAAAGAAGACCGCAACGACCCGACCGCCGTGGGCACTCGGGAAATGGCCGATGCAATCTGCGCGAAGATGTAACGATTTTGAGGCATCAAGATCGGGAATTCGGCGTTCCTATTGAAAAAAGCGGCCCGTTCGGTAAAATGAACTTGGCCTGCGGTTTTTCATCGAACTTTTTGTGCCATAACTTTGTTTGCACTTCCCCTCCTCTTTTTTGCACCTTGACCACCATGACAAAGGAACAACGATTACTGCTCACCGTGAAAGATGCCAAGCCGCCCTTTTTCGTCGGGGTCGATGTCGGGGGAACCAGTATCAAAATCGGCGTCGTCGATGATTACGGCCGATCCATTGATTCCGGAGAAGTTGACGAAGAAGGCAACCATCGCCGCTTCGTATCGATCAAAACCGAACCGCATCCGCAAACCGCTTCGGAGCTGATTGCCGCATCGGTTCACGAGCTGCTCAATCGGCTTCACATCGAGAAGAACCAATGCTGCGCCGTCGGACTCGGAATTCCCGGAACGATGGACATGGTCACACGCAAACTCCGGCAGCCACCGAACTTGCACAGCTGGGAAGATTTTCCCGTGTGCGACGAACTTTCCAAAGCCGTGGGGTATCCCGTAACATTCTGCAACGACGCCAACGCGGCCGCTTACGGTGAATACTGGGTCGGTTCCGCGTCCGGCAAACCCAGCATGGCCCTGCTTACGCTCGGCACGGGCATCGGCTGCGGGATCATCATCGAAGGCCGATCCATCGGTGGTGCCACGGGTTACGGCGGCGAGTGCGGACATTTAGTCATCGATTGTCATGACGACGCCCTACTTTGCGGTTGCGGTCAGAGAGGCCACTTGGAAGCGTACGCCAGTGCGACCGGAGTGGCACGGCGGACCATCGACCTGACCGACCGTCGGGAATCCTCGCTCCGTTCGAAGATTTCGCCGGAAACCCGGCTGGGCGAGATTGCGAAAATCGTCTACACGGAAGCCGAAAAAGGCGATGCCTTGGCCTTCGAGATCGTCATGGATACGGCCAAATATCTCAGCTTGGGCATCGTTTCCCTGCTCCATACGGTCGATCCGGCCTGCATCCTGCTCGGCGGTGCGATGACTTTTGGTGGACCCGACTGCTCGCTGGGACAGCGCTTCCTCGCTCAAGTGACCAAGGAAGTCAAAAACCGCGCCTTCAAGGCCATTGCCAACAACGTCGTCGTCGACTTCGCCATGCTCGGTTCCGATGCCGGATTCATCGGCGCCGCCGGTTTGGCCCGCGAGGATTACATGGCCAATAAACATTGACGGCAGCACAACATACGGCGCCGCATTTCGAAATGATCCATTGCCGGACATCTCCATTCACCCATTTCCATCCGAACACTGCCATGCGATATCTACTTCCGATTTTAGCGTTTTCCGTACTGCTTTGTTTTGCCGGCTGTCCCGAACAAAAGCCGCAACAGTCCACCGGTGCTCCGCAGTCCGCCGAACAAAAACCGACCCCGGCCAAAAAAGCCGAGCCCAAAATTGAACCGTCCACCGACGAAGCCAAACAGCTTGTCGAACTCGTCGGTAAGCTGAGCGGCGGTGTCGGTGGGTCCGATGATGAGTCCGCCGCCGAAAAATTGGCCCGGGGAATTGAAAATGCGCGAGCCAAAAAGAGCTTCGAACTCACTCCGGCCGGAACGGTCAAGTCGGTCACGCTGGACACCTCCGATTTGGACGCCGCGTCCTTCGACCTTTTCGCCAAGCAGCCCGACCTGGAGAAACTGCTCATTTCAAACTACCGCGAACTGAGCGATTCGATGCTTGAACAGCTTGCCCCGCTGAAAAATCTCAAGTCGATCCGCGCCTTGAATTCAAGTATCACCGACGACGGCGTCAGGGCGATCGTCCGGCAATTCCCGAACCTGCGGGAACTGGACCTTTCCTCGAATACTTTGCTCACCGGCGAAGTGATGCAGGAAATTGCCAAATTGAACGACTTGGAAACACTTACGATCCGCTATTGC
Organism: Thermogutta terrifontis; assembly: GCA_040393745.1. GTDB lineage: Bacteria > Planctomycetota > Planctomycetia > Pirellulales > Thermoguttaceae > WRKP01. The sequence goes on from JBEBTM010000210.1 coordinate 6,497, forward strand.
CGCTTCGACGATTTCAGTATGCTTGACATCGCCAAAATGCCGAAGCTCAAGTCCATCGACGTTCGGGCTAACATGGAAGTCAGCAATACCGGTCTTGGCTACTTGGCCGAGCTCCCGATGCTGAGCAGTTTCATGCACATGAGTTCGGCCATCGACGACCACGGACTCGAAGCGCTCAGCGTGGCGAAGAACATGGAGTCGCTGCACATGCAGGATTTCGCCATCTCGAATCAGGCCGGCGAATATTTGAAACGCTTTGAAAAGCTGAACAACCTGGTCGTTTTCCGCTGCAACAATTTTGGCTCTGAAGGCGTGCTGGCCCTGAAAGGTCTGCCGCTGAATCGACTCACGCTTCGCGGCCTGCCTTCGCTGGACGACACCGGTACGGCCGTTTTCCGGGATCTTCCGCAACTCAAACGGCTTTACCTTCAGGAATTGCCGTCCGTTTCCGATGCCGGCATGATGAACCTTGTCGGCCTGAAGGATCTCGAAGTACTGGACATCTGGATGATCCCGTTGACCGACAAGTCGATGGAAACGATTTCCAAGCTGACCAACCTGCGTGAACTGTCGATCCGGACGACCAATTTGACGGATGCCGCAGTCGACCAGATTCTCGCGCTGCCGAAACTCCAGCGGCTTACTTTCAAGGACAACGCAAAGGTCACGGAAGAAGGCAAAAAGAAACTGCGCGATTCGAAGAAATTCCGCACTTTGGACCTCGGCCAATAAGGATCCTTCCGATCCGTGCCGACCCGAGTGACATCTCAGACGAATTGAGATTGACAAAATCACAGAAAATGTCATACTGAATGCAGTATGACATTTTCTGTGATTTTGTCTTTTTCTAAACGGAGGTCACTCATGGGCTTGGATATCGCGGAATTGATGAGCGTTTTGGTAGAGGAATTCAAGGTCGAATTTGTCGAATCCGAGGCTTTTCAA
>JBEBTM010000211.1:0-7415 GCA_040393745.1 Thermogutta terrifontis
CCATGACGCCGCCGCCAAAAAATACGGCCGGAAGATTGAGCAGGTTCACGGCGTAGGTGACCGCTTTCCCGAGCCGGTCGCCCGTGATTTCAACGACTTGTCGAGCCGGTTCGTCGCCGGTCCGGGCCAACTCGCAGATTTTTTGAGCGGAAAAACGCGGCGTGCAAAGCGACAACGCGTCCTCGTTTATTTCGCATATTCCACGAGAGAGGATTTCGTACCGTTTGGCAATTCCCGGTCCGGCCGCCTCCGCTTCCAAGCAGCCGTACCGGCCGCAGCCGCATGGAAAACCGCCCCGTTCGACGACATTGAAATGCCCGATTTCAGCGGCGCAGCCCGAGACGCCACGGTAGAGTTTGCCCCCTAAAACGAGTCCGCCGCCGATACCGTTGCTGACCGTGATCCAAAGAAAATCATCGACATCCCGTGCGGCTCCGAACCGTTTCTCCGCCCAGGCGCAGGCATTGACGTCGTTGTCGATGGCAATCAAGCGATCTCCAAAGCGGTTTGCAAGCTCGCGGACAATGGGAAAATTCGCGATGCCGGAAAAAGGGGCATAAACCCAGATGCCCGACTTCGGATCGGCCAGACCCGGGATGGTAACGCCGATTCGTTGAAAGTCATCCGTTTCAAGTTCGGTCACCGCCTGTTCGATGGCCGAAAGCAGAAAAGCCGGGTCGGCACCGGGCGGAAGTTTTCGGCTTGCCACTTGCCCGAACCGACAACGAGAACCTTCGACCTGCGCGATGGCGGCCAGAATTTTGGAACCTCCGATGTCAATGGCAAGAACACCGCCGGGCGAATGATCGGGCATATTTCCGTCAGAGCAAAAAAAAGCCGTCTGAGTTTCAAATCGAGACTCAGCCGGCAACTCACGTTATTTCAAAATGTGTCGAATCGGGAAATCAAAGTACACAACGCCAGGACTAAGCAGAACTTGCATCCTTTGGTCGGCACGTCTCCCGATCGGTGCGGCATTCTAGTCGCGGGGACGAACGGCACCGGTTAGGCCGGCGTAATCGACGCGGTCTTCCGGATGCCACAGGGGAAGCCCCTTGCGAACCCGTTCGGCCAGCACTTCGAGCTTCGCGGGCGAACCGGCGGGAGCGTCAGTCGGCCGAAAATCATCCGTTACGACAGGCACGAATTCTTCGTCATGTCCCGTTTCCAAAATGGCATCAAAAACATTCTTCATGGCAATCCTCTCAATCTGTTTTTTCGCCCCCTTACCAGGCGAAGCAAAATGAAAATAATCGTAAGTTCGGCATTGATTATTTTGATTCGAAGTCCAATACGCAGGACATATCACAAAATAAACGGCAGGAACCGAACGATGTTTCTTTTTTCTCAACGAATTCACCACTATCTTTACGAAATCCCTTGGTTTTTGTTCTTGACAAGAAACAAAAATATATCGGGCCGGACAGTGGTACCGTAACGATTTACGATCAAAGCACTTAATTGATTTCGCTGAGTTTCGTGCGACATGGACGGCGACCGCCGGAAATTTTGCACGACCAGCCTTGTCACGAACAACGAGGCATCACAGAAAGAAGACAAAACTTGAAATCTTGCCTTTTTTGCGGACAGCGAGCGTACATTCAGCGCTTATTTAGGAGAATTATAATGAACGCATCCCATCCGTCAAGAGCGATTTTCAAAAAAAACGGAAAATCCCCGCTTTTTTGTCAATGGCCCTTTTTTCACGCGCAAAGGAACCGCCAACTGAATTATGACACATTCTAATCCTGCTTCCGGGGAGGGCAACTCCCCCCTTGAGGAAAAATTTCGATTTTGTACTTTTTCCGTTCCCATGCGGGCGATTCCCGAGCGGACTGTTTTTGGTATAATAAGCCACATGGAAACGTCGGTCGTTCCATCATCCAGTGAACAAGAGCTTAAATCGCAATTGCGGTTCCCGATCGTTGTGCAGGTGGTCGGCTTCGGTTTGACTGCCCTGATTCTGGACGGTGGTGAGATTTTTCACTGTTTTGTGGCGGCCATGCTGGTTTATTGGGTGTTTTTTCTGCTGAAAATGTTGCCCGGAGCCCGATTGGGTACGGTAGACCATCTTCTTGTTCGCTTCGGTACTTTGTTGTTTTTCGCGTGTTTCCTGGCTCTCAGGTTTATCCTTTGGCGTCCTTGACGTATAACCCTCAGCATATATAAATCGTCTATGAAAATCGGATTGGTCGGTTACAAAGGTTCGGGCAAAAGCACCTTGTTCAAATGGCTCACGGGCGTAGAGCCCGATCTGTCGCTGTCCCACTCGTTGCAATCGGCCACGGCCCCGATTCCGGAGCCCCGGTTCGAGGATCTGAAGAAAATCTACAACCCGAAGAAATCGACCTATGCCTCGATAGAAATCGTGGATACACCTGGCTTGGCAAGGGACCAACAAGGCAACCCGCAACGATTGGCCCAACTTCGGGAAGCCGATGCGCTCGTTTGGGTGGTCCCTGTGTTCGATGGTTCGGACCCCGCTAAGGAAATCGGAGCCTTCAAAGACGACACTGTGTTGGCCGATTTGGAAATCGTGCTCAACAGGATCGAAAAAGTTATTGAGCAGAACAAGCGGCCCGTCCCCAAGCAGGAACACGATCGTCTCGAATTCGAACTTGAAACGCTCAAGTTGCTCCAGGAAGGTCTTGAAAACGGCACGCCTTTGAAAGACGAACAGCTCATGCCCGAGCAGCAGAAAATCACCCGGGGATTCCGGCTTCTTAGCGGCAAACCTCGCATGATGATCATCAACATCGCCGATGACGAAGCGGATAGAAACCGCTACGAAAAATACGCCGAGCCCGATTGCCCCGTGATTGCCGTGAGCGCCGGCCTGGAAACCGAGCTGGCCGGAATGTCGCCCGAGGATGCCGCGGTATTTCTGGATGAAATGGGACTCACCTCGACGGACCGTGACACGGTCCTGAAAATGATGCTCGACGCTTCAGGCCAGATGACCTTCCTCACGGCCGGGGAAAAGGAAATTCGAACCTGGATCATGCCCAAAGGCGGCAGCGCCTTGGACGCCGCGGGAGCGATTCACACCGACATGGTCAAGGGTTTCATCCGGGCCGAAGTCATGCAAGCCGAAGACCTGATCCGCCTTGGCGGCGAGCGGGCCGTGAAAGCGGAAAATCTGGTCCGGCGTGAACCCAAGGATTACGTCGTCAAAGACGGCGACATCCTGCTGTTCCATTTCAGTTGACGGCTCGTTTTACCGCTGAAACGAGCGATTCAGCAAGTAGTAAACCTCGTTGAGCCGGAGGTCGCGTTTGAACGAATCGATGGTCGTTTCGGCGTTGATCTTCAAGAGCTCCACGCCCGCGATTTCCGAGTAATCCTCGAAATATTCCGGAGTCAAGTCGTACGAAAACGATGTGTGATGCGTTCCGCCCGCGAGAATCCAAGCGGCCGCGCCGATTTTCAGGTCGGGCCTGGGCGTCCAGAATGTTCTTGCGACCGGCAGTTTCGGCAGGTCCGCTTCCGGGGCGATGCAGTCGACCTCGTTCAAGATCATCCGAAATCGACCGCCCATGTCGACGACTGTGACCGCAACGCCGGGGCCTTCTTTCCCCGTGAAAACCAGCCGGGCCGGGTCCGCTTTGCCCCCGATTCCCAGCGGATAAACTTCCACCCGAGGTTTTTTGGCGGCAATGCTCGGACACACTTCGAGCATGTGGGCCTGGAGGATCGCGCCTTTGCCTTTGAAGTGGTAGGTGTAATCTTCGAGGAAGGAACAGCCGCGAGGGAGCCCGTGCCCCATGACTTTCATGGCCCGGAGCAGCGCGGCCGTTTTCCAGTCACCCTCGGCGCCGAATCCGTACCCTTCGGACATGAGTCGTTGCGAGGCGAGCCCCGGCAACTGATTCAGACCATGCAGGGCGTCAAAATTCGTCGTGAATCCTTTCGCTCCGGCATCTTCGAGGACTTTTCGTAATCCGATTTCGATCCGGGCCGCCTCACGTACCTGGCCGTGATCGGCCCCCCCCTTGGCGGCATTCGGCGTGAAATCGTATTCCGTTTCGTAAATTCCGACGAGCTTGTCTATTTCGGCGTCCGTGACTTCGGCGACGACTTTCGCCAAATCGCCCGCGGGGCAATAATCGACATGGTAATCGAAAATCATTTCGGCTTCGACTTTGTCTCCGTCGGTCACGGCGACGTTGTTCATGTTGTCGCCGAAGCGGAGCAAACGTAAACGCCGTGAGTCGTTCCAGGCGGCGCAGACCCGCATCCAGACGGCGACGCTTTTTTGAACGTCTTCGTCTTCCCAAAAGCCCACAACGACCTTCCGGGGCTTTCGCATCCGGCTCATGATGTGCCCGAACTCGCGGTCGCCGTGGGCGCTTTGGTTCAGGTTCATGTAATCCATGTCGATTTCCGACCAGGGGATTTCCCGGTGGAATTGCGTGTGCAGATGCAGCATGGGTTTTCGAAGCGATTTCAGTCCGGCGATCCACATTTTAGCGGGTGAAAACGTGTGCATCCAAGTGATGACGCCCGCACATTTCGCATCGTTGTCGGCGCCGTGAAATTTTTCGGCGATTTCCTCCGAAGAATTCACGGTGCCCTTGTAGACGATTTTGTACGGCAATTTGCCGCTGAGATTCAGGCTGTCGACCATCGCCGTGGAATGGGCGTCGACCTGCTTGACGGTTTCGCCGCCGTAAAGGAGTTGGGCGCCGGTAACGAACCAGATTTCCAGATTTTCGAACGATATGTTTGTAGGCATGGCGGAGTGTTTTGCGTGGGATGGAAGAGGAATGAATTACTTTTGGCCGTAGTACGCATCGGGACCGTGCTTGCGTTTGAAATGCTTCTCGATCAATTCCGGATTCATCGGCAATTCGGGGTTCAGCATGGCCGTGAACAGCGTCATTCGGGCAACTTCCTCAAGCACCACGGCGTTGTGAACGGCTTCGTCGACGGAGCGTCCCCAGGTGAAGGGGCCATGATTGGCGACCAGCGCGCCGGGCACGAAATCGGGGCTCAACTGCCGAGTTTTGAAGCATTCGACAATGACCCGGCCGGTTTCCGTTTCATAATCTCCGTGAATTTCGGCGGGCGTCATGGATCGGGTGCAAGGGACCTCGCGGTAGAAATAATCGGCGTGCGTGGTCCCCACGGCGGGGATGTCCCGCTGTGACTGGGCCCAGGCCGTGGCGTGGGTGGAATGAGTGTGGACAATACCTTGGATTTGATCAAAAGCCCGGTAGAGGACCAGATGAGTGGGCGTGTCCGACGAGGGCCGAAGGTCGCCTTCGACGACCTTGCCGTCCAAGTCGAGTACGACCATCATCTCGGGCTGGAGTCGGTCGTAATCCACGCCGCTGGGTTTGATCACGATCAGCCTGCGGTTACGGTCGATACCGCTGACGTTTCCCCAGGTGAAGAGGACCAGCCCGTGACGTACCAGGTCGAGATTGGCCTGGCAGACGGTTTCCTTGAGTTTTTCAAGTGACATGGATCATACCGTGAAATAAGGATTGGAACAGCTCTTAATAGTATTTTCCCCGATCGGCAAAATGTCAATCCGAAAATGGCGCAAAAGAATGTCAAGATTGCGCAAAAAGATCATACATGGAACAGATTTGTACTGAGATATTTCTCGCCCCGATCGGGGAAAAGCACGACGACGAGCCCCTTGGAAAGTCCCTGGGCGACCGTAAGCGCCGCGAGCATGGCCGCCCCACTGCTCATGCCGACGAAAATGCCTTCCTCGTGCACGATGCGCCGGGCCATGTCGAAGGCTTCCTCGGATTCGATCATCACGCTGTGGTCGATTTGTTCGGGGTCGTAAATTTCGGGGACAATGGCTTCGTCCATATTTTTGAGTCCCTGGATGTAATGACCCTTGACCGGATGAGCCTCGATGATTTTGATGGCCGGGTTATGTTCTTTCAGTCCCATGCCGACGCCCATGAGGGTGCCCGAAGTACCCAGGGACGACACGAAATGAGTGACCCGACCGTCGGTTTGACGCCAGATTTCCGCAGCCGTGGAATGGTAGTGGGCCAGCTTGTTGTATTCGTTCGAAAATTGGTTCGGGTTGAAATATTTGTCCGGAAATTCTTCGATGAGCCGCCTGCATCGACGGATAGCTCCGTCCGTACCTTCCGAAGCGGGGGTAAGAATGATCCTGCCGCCGAACGCTTTGATCATTTTTTGGCGTTCCATGGAAACGGCTTCGCTCATGACGATTTCCACGTCGTAGCCCATGATGGTCCCGATCATGGCCAAGCCGATGCCCGTGTTGCCCGAGGTGGCTTCGATGATGGTTTTGCCATCGGTCAGGGAACCCTCGTCCCGGGCTTGCTGGATCATTTTCAGGGCGATGCGGTCCTTGATGCTGCCCGTAGGATTGAAACCTTCGAGCTTGGCATAGACATGGACGTTCGGATCCTGGTGAATATTGCGAATCTTCACCAGGGGCGTATTGCCGATGGTATCGAGGATGCTGTGGTGCATGGAGAGTACTTGGGTGGTGGGGGAAACGAAAGGAGGGGATATTGATGGAGAAAACTCTGTTTCACAGATCGACCCAATCGGCATCCTTGTTTCCCCATTGCTCGATCATCGAGGCGAGGTGGGCGGCGTCGATCGGTTTGGAAATGTAATCGTTCATTCCCACGGCAAGACATCTTTCCCGATCGCCCGACATGGCATTGGCCGTCATGGCAATTACGGGGATCTGGGGATTTCGAACGCCGGTTTCCGGCTGCCGCAGGTGGATGGTACACTCAAATCCATCCATTTCGGGCATCTGGCAATCCATGAAAACGAGATCGTAATCGTTTTTTTTGAGTTTTTCCAAAGCCATGATACCGTTTTCCGCAACCTCGACTTCATGGCCAAGCGCCTGGATCATCGCCGTGGCGACCATGACGTTGATACTGACGTCTTCGACCAGGAGGATGTGAAGCGTATGTTGCGGTTTACTTACAGCGGAGTCTTCGGTTGCCGTGGAGCGATCGGAACCGGGTGCGATTCCCAACGTATTACGGAGAATCCGGTGGACCGCCTCACGTCGAAAGGGCCGCGAAAGGACGTCGACCATTCCCGGCATTCCATTGCGGACCGATTCGGCAATCGTCCCGAGCGGGTAGGTCGCGACAAAAGGAAGGGCTCGGAGATGAGGGGTCTTTTTCAGACAATCGACCAGTTCCTCCAGCGAAAAACCGGGAAAGTCCGATTGGAAAAAGAGCAGGTCGACAGTATTGGTCGGTGGAGAGACATCCTTCAAAATCTTCAGCAAGGCCGCCTTGGAGTCCGCCTGCAAGACCCGAATTCCCCAAGCCTGGAGGATTTGTTTCAGCGACGTCCATGTGGATTCATGTTCGTCGAAGATCACGGCCGTTTTATTTCGCCCGATTTGCGTCAGGACTGAGGATTCCTCACGGCTTTCGCCGAGA
>JBEBTM010000212.1:0-7378 GCA_040393745.1 Thermogutta terrifontis
TCGGATAACCCGCGATGCGGACTTCGGGATAAACTTCGCGGAGAATCGCCACGACGTAATAAGGGTACGCCTGGTTGAATGTGTGAATGTAAATCTCTTCCTCGGCCGCGACGGCATCGGACTGCACGAGAGCTTTTTTGACCTTTTCCACGTCGATCCTGGAACCCTGGATGAGCACTTGGGCGTTTTCCGCATCGGAAATGATCGTTGCCCGGGGCGCGAGCCCACGAAGCGTTTGCAGCGATGCGGGACTCGGCTGTCGTTTGACCGCGATGATCTCCAGTTCGCCGTCCAACTGCGTGAAAAGCGACAGAACCGGCTCCTTCAAATCGCTGCTCAAGCGGAGCACAAGCTGATTTCCCTCGGCGCTTGGCGTGGCTTCCACTTCGGGAAATACGGTCCGCAGCAGAGCGGCGACGGTCGTCGGCACTGCGGTCTGGAAGGTATGTACGTAAATTTCCTCCTTCGTTTCCGAGGCGGCCTCGCTCGCGGCGAGAATGGCCTTGATCTTATCGAGTTCCGATTGCGGACCCGTGGCGATGATCTGTTGGTTCCTGCGGTTCTGAATCACGACCGACTTGGGGGCCACACGGCTGAATTGACGCAGCATCTCCGGCGGGAGTTCCTGGCGGAGCTTGATAAAGGCAACGTCGTCATCGATGCCTTTGTCCAGTTCCTGCACGGCTTTTTTGACAACTTCCTGGACATCCACGGCGGCCATGGCGATCACGGCGTTGGTCCGGTAATCGTAAGTGATTTCCGCGCCGACGACCATGTTCGACAGGACGACATGGGCGGTGTAGGCGTTGCCCTTTTCCATGGGATATACGCCGATGACGGGCTCGGCGGGCGCGGGCGTTCCCTCGGGGGCCGGACCTGATTTCCGCCCGAGAATTTCGTCCAAAAGCCGCTGGATCGTTTCATGCTGTTTGGCCGTGGCCCAGACGGAAACGAGACCCTGCTTCGTATCCCGGACTTCGATGACATCGGCAAGTTCTTTTTTCGTTACAAGCTGGCGGAGCATGGTCGAAAACCGGGTCGCCGTCGCGGCCGGCATCCGGTACGAAACAATAAGTTTGTCTTCCTCGGGTGCAGCCGCGGCTTCCATCTCCTTCACGGCCCCGGCGAGCATATCCTGTTCTTTCGCCGTAGCCACGACGAGAACATGTCCCCGTTCGTCGTCCAGCGAGAAAATGCCCGCAGGCACGATTCCCTTGAGCTGTTTAACCGTTTCGGCGTCCATTTTCTTCGCCGGGTCGGTATAACGGTACAATTTCGCAACGGGCTCTTCTTCCGGCGGTAGAGTTTGACGAAGCGTTTCGAAAAAGGCCTTGATCTTTTCCTGGTCCGCGGCGGTGGCCAAAACAACGACGTTGTTCGCTACCGGCGTTTCGGAAACAATCGCGGCCGGCCAGGTTTTCTTGATCATCTCAATGATTTCCTTACCGGCATTCAGGGCCGTATCGTAAGGATTCACCGCCTGGCCCGGTATCCCGGGGCGCATCCGACCCATACGCCAAAGCTGCGGACCCGCGTCGAGCAGCGATGTGATCGGGTAGCTTTGCAGGACCATGTCGCCTTTTGGCACGCCGGTGTCGGCTTCGAGCATTTTGAGAATCTCATCGAGTTTGACATGCTCGCCTTCGGTGACGTAATAATGGATTTCCCGGGAATTGCCGACGCGCAACGATTTACCGCTTGGAACAAATTCTTTGAAAATCTCTTCGATCTTGGCCGGATCATTATGCTGCACCTGGTAGGTTTTCCAAACCGGCGGGGGCGGCGGCGGAATCGGCTTGTCCGGTTCCGGTTTTTCGGGAGCCGGCGGATTATACACCGACTCGATGACCCTTTGAATCACGAGGAGCGTACTGGCCGTGTCGGTGACCATGAGCGAATTGCCCGGCATGGGAACAATCTGGCAATAGGCCCCTTTGAACGGATCGATGGTCTGGATGACGTCGGCACGATTACGGCGTTCAAGAGGGAAAATCACGGTCGTGTACTCGAACCGTCCCCGTTCGGGAAGCTGTTCCGGTTTGAGTTTCGGCAAAAACTGGACGGGAATGCGTCCCCGCTTGAGATCGAAGAGCATGAGCATCTTGCCGTTGCGGACGAGCGTGTAACCCTTGGTCTGCAAAATACTGTTGAGCAGATCGATGGCCTCGGTGGGGGTGTATTCCCGCTGGTCGGCGTAGTTCAGGGTTCCCGGCGGCGGGGCGTCCATGACAAGCTGGAGTCCCGCCTGGTCGGCGAACCATTGGAGGACGTCTGCCCAGGATTGCATACGGAACATGATCCGGATCGTTTTCTCTTTTTCGACCGTGGGCCAAAGCGCCTGCTGGGCGGGCGTGAGAGCGGCAAAAAGTTTCCGGTCTGTTTCCTCACGCAAGTCCGTCCATTGTGCTTCCGGAGCGGTCCGAAGCTGTTGAGCCAAAAGAGCCAAAAGCCGCGCTACTTCGGCAATTTGCTCATCGGAAAGCCCGAGCCGGGCCGCAACGGTAGGATGGCCCAATTTGGCGTAACCCTTGGTCGGATCGTAAACTCGCGTGGGAACGGGCTCAGCCGGTTCCGGTGTGGGCGTCGGGGCCGGGGTCGGCGGCTCCGGTGCGGGCGTTGGAGCCGGGGTCGGCGGTTCCGGTGTGGGCGTTGGTGTCGGAGTCGGCGGTTCCGGTGCGGGCGTCGGGGCCGGAGTCGGCGTATCTTGAGAATAAATCAAACTCGGGCCTTGAATCGCCACGCCAAAAAGGATCAGCAGCAACGAGACGGTTAATCGGTATTTCGACATTGTTTTCTATGGCTCATAGGGAAGTTTGCACAAAATAGCACAAGCAAACAAACTGTTCCATCGTCATCATTATCGTAAACTTCGATCGCTGTATTTTACACAATCAATACTTAAAGTGAAAGGATCGCAGTTTAACAAACGATTTTTCCGGTTTTAACGGTTTTTCCAAGAATCGGGACAAAGAGCCGGATAGCGGTAGCCCCGGATTGTTCCAAGTTAGAATGCCAGCGGATTTGCGATGTTATCCCCAAGTTCCGCTTCGCTTCACTTGGGACTCTTTAGGGTGGGTCTACCTTGAATCCCGGCTGTATTCGTCGGCGCCAAGCATGTCGGGAGCGTATCCGGGGCCCAACTCGGAAAGTTCCCGAACCCGGATCACCTTGGCCGGTTTGCCCGGTTCGGTCGCGTCCAACCAGGCTTCTAAACGGACCACGGGCGACTTTTCATCGAATCGCCCCACCACGGTCGCTTTGAAAACGGCCCCCTGGGTGCAAAAATAGGGTTCAAGCTGTTTCATCGTTTCCAGGTCGGCGACAATACCGTGCGTGTAAGGCCAGAAAGGGTAATGCATGTCATCCTGTTCGATCAAATTCGGATCGCTGACCCGAACGGCGAGAATGCCTTCGATAACCTCTTCGGCGCTGAAACTACTCAGCGAGGTTGCCGACCCCATTCCAACCGACTCGGCCAAAGCGCTGGTCGCGTCCAGTTGACTGCCGTACTCCGTGGCCATGCCGGTCAGGTCATCGTTCCGGGCCAGGAACATTTCGAGTACGGCCCGGGGCGCCTGGTTGATGTTGATCCGGCCGACCACGGGCGTGTCGCTGGTCGTTAAATTATCATACAGGACCGGCAGGTAATCGCGCATTTCGTCAATGTCGTCCGAAAACGGCGATGTTGCGCCGCCGGTCGCGCCGGCGGCAACGTTCGTTGCGGCTTCGGTCGCAGAGGACGAAGATGACTGAACCAAATCGAGCAGCGAATTGATCGTCGTGCTTTCAGAAGACCCCGTGTCCGAACCTTGTGCGTTTGTACCGGTTCCGCCAAGTAAAGATGAAAGAAGATCGGAAGAACCGGATTGCGTACTCCCGCCGCCGGATTCTCGATATGAAATAATGTAATCGACCCATTCCTGGTTGTCGAGCCGTTCTTCCAACAGGGTGCGCAGCTCGTCGAGGTCTTCCATGTTGACGTTGATCTTTTCCAGTCCGTCAGGCGTGATGTTCGATTCCCGGCTGTCCAGAGTGAGATAGGAAATGAGGCCGAGATTCAGGGAACCGTCGCTGACATCGAACTCTTCCAGCGTAGCTTCGTCGGGTTCCCCCAGATCGACCAGGCCGTTGCGGTTCCAGTCGATTCCGTACAACAACTTTGGAGTCATGCCCTGTACGAGCAGCAGTTCATCCAGCGAGTCGGGCAGCGCGTTGCGGGTATAATACGGCGGGTCCATCGAAGCGTAGTAATCGTCTTCGGCTCCGTAGTCCCGAGGCTCGGAATCCTCATCCATCCAATCGAGAATCGAATCGGCGATCGTTTCCGTCATGCCGGGCAGTCGCAGGAGAATCGACCGGCCGATCCCCGGTGATTGCTTCTCGGCCTGGAGCAACCAGCGGAGGTTGATCTTCGCCGACTCGTCTTCCAAGCCGTAGCGGATCGACTCGCCGGTGAGAACACCATCGTCGTTCATCCGGGGCGCGATCACGGAGAATCGGCCGATGTCGCGATTGTCGACGGTTTCACGCAGGCCCGATTGTTGACCGGCACCGGAACCCGTCATGGCATAGGTGCCGTCGGTGACGATATGGCCCAGGAATTCGTCCTCATTATCGTACAGACCGCCGAGGTCCGCAACGACGTCGGGTTCCTTCATGAGCGTGATGCGAAGATATTCCACGCCGGACTCGGCCAAAAGCCGGGCCTGCCTCTGCCGGAGCGACTGTTGCGTGCCTTTGCGTTCGGCGAGCATAAACCGCGAAAACCCGTACACGGCCAAGGAAAGCATGACGATGACAACCAGTACGACAACGAGAATCACGCCCCGCCGCGCGGTTTTTGGGGGTCGATCGGCCATGAAAAATTTCCCGTTTTCCAAGGGTTTATGAAGAAGGGTATCGGTATGTTGAACAACGCGCCCGGCGAAATGTTTCGTCAAATCTCCCGTGACGCAAACAAACCATCATTTACGTCGTTTTCTTTGGGGTTTCAGCGAATCGTTCCAGCGCGCCAGGAGCGTCAGGGCGTCCAGCGGGGTGAGCGAGTCGATATCCAAATCCTTGATTTCTTCGATGACCGGATGGTCCTCGGGGCCGAACAACGAAAGCTGCATCGAACCGACGGCAAGCGGTTTTTTCAGCCCGTCTTCATCAATCGATTCGCTGCCGTGGGCCGTGGCTTCGACATGGGTTTGCTCCAGTTCCCGGAGAATCTCCCGGGCCCGACCAATCACGTCTTTCGGCACACCGGCCAGTTTCGCGACGTGGATTCCGTAACTTTTATTCGCCGAACCCGGCACGATTTTGTGTAAAAACGCCACATCGTCGTTCTGCTCTCGCACGGCCACGTTCAAATTCCGGATCCGCTGGAAGGTCTCCGACAAATCCGTGAGTTCGTGATAATGCGTTGCAAAAAGCGTTCGACAATCGATCCGGTCATGCAAATACTCGACGATGGCCCATGCGAGCGAAATGCCGTCGTAGGTGCTGGTACCGCGTCCGATTTCATCGAGAATCACCAAGCTACGCGCGGTCGCCTGGTTGAGGATCCTTGCCGTCTCAGTCATTTCGACCATAAAGGTACTCTGGCCGCGCGCAATTTCGTCGCTGGCACCGACGCGGGCGAAAATCCGGTCGCACAAACCTATGGTCGCTTCGCCGGCGGGCAGGAAACAGCCGATTTGGGCCATGATGCACAGCAGGGCCGTCTGCCGGATAAACGTGCTTTTCCCGGCCATATTGGGACCCGTGATCAATTGGATCCGGCCATGCTCGTCGTCCAACCGGGTATCGTTTGGAACGAAGGACCCCGCCGTTTCCAAGGCGTCCAGGACCGGATGCCGACCGTCCCGAATATCGATCACGGAGTCTTCGACCAATTTCGGACGACAATAGCCGCGTTCCCGGGCCAGCGAAGCCAACGACGCCAGCGCATCGAGCCGGGCCAGTGCCACGGCCGTTCTCTGCATCGACTGCCGGGCCTCGCAGGTCGCTTCCCGTAGACGTTCGAACAATTCGAATTCCAAATCGTTCGCCTGCTCCGATGCCGTGAGAACCCGCTCCTCGTGTTCCTTGAGTTCCGGCGTGATGTACCGCTCCGCGTTTTTCAGGGTCTGCTTGCGGATATAATTATCCGGAATTTTGGTCCGGTGCGTGTTCGTGATTTCGATGTAATAGCCGAAAACCCGGGTGAAACCGATTTTCAGCGTGGAAATACCGCTGCGCTGGATTTCTTCGGCCTGGAATCGGGCCATCCATTCTTTACCGCCGCTTTGCAGGAGTCGGAATTCGTCGAGTTTGGAATCGAAACCCGGCCGGATGAAACCGCCTTCCCGGGCATTGTTCGGAACCTCGTCGTCCAAGGCATCGCCCAGCAGCTTGGCCAAATCTTCGCAGGGATCGATTTCGTCCCGAAGTTGCCGAAGCAATTTGCTTTGAGCACCGTCGAGTTTGTCCCGGAAAAAAGGCAGCGCCCGGAGCGTGCGACCGATCATGGCCAAGTCGCGGGGCGTACTCCGATTTTGCAGGATTCGCGTCATAAGCCGCTGGAGATCGTAAATCCGGCGGAGATTTTCGCGCAAGTCGGAAACGAGCAAATCGTCACGGAAAAATTCCTCGACGGCGTCGAGGCGGGCCGTAATACGCCGGATGTCCGTCAGGGGACTGGAAACCCATTCGGAAAGGAGTCGGGAACCCATTGAGGTCACGCAACGATCTAAAACATCCAAAAGCGACCCTCGGGGGCCGCCGCCCCGGATCGACCGCGTGATTTCCAAGCTTCGCCGGCTTGCTTCGTCGATTTCAAGCTGCAAACCGGGCCGGTACGCCATGATCGAATCAATGTGCGTCGAGGTTTGCCGTTGCGTTTCGTTCAGGTATTCGAGAATGGCCCCGGCGGCCCTGATTGCGGGTACGTCTTCCGGATGGTCGGTGAAACCGAACCCCTCAAGTGTGGCCGTGCCGAACTGTTTGAGCAGCAAATCCAGCGCCGAACGGTAAGAAAAGGTCCAATCGAGTCGCCGGGTTGCCTGAATTTTCTCGCCCGGCGGCGGGTCGTATGGATCTTTGTCGCTGAAAATGATTTCCGAGGGAGCGATCCGGGCAATTTGTTCGTCGAGCAACTTCGCGGGAATCGTCGTTGCATAGAAAGCGCCCGTGGAGAGTTCGACCCAGGAGAGTCCGACTTCGAGATGCGGCGTTTTGGGGTCGAAACACACGGCCGCAAGAAAGTTAAGCTGTTTCGGATCAAGCAACGATTCTTCGGTGATCGTTCCGGCGGTGACGATGCGAGTGACTTCACGCTTGACGAGCCCCTTGGCTTTTTTGGGGTCTTCCATCTGCTCACAAACGGCTGCGCGGTAGCCGGCGGCGATGAGCT
>JBEBTM010000213.1:0-7371 GCA_040393745.1 Thermogutta terrifontis
TGCGGTTTGGGCGAGGAAAAGCAGGAAACCGACGAACAAGACGGAAGCAAGGCGTGTACGGTTCATAAACGAAACCCTCCGCGCGGAAAATGCCGCAGATCATTTAAAGATGGTCACAAGAGAACAAAAACCGTGAACGACGCAAATCGACCGGCTCCTGCATTATAGACGAAACGGCAAACGAGGGAAACATGAATTTCCGAAAAAAGGAAGCGAAGCACAAAAAGAGCCGGGGACCGCGATTCGCTCCCCGGCTCTTTTAGGTACGGCTCCGTTTTGGCCTTACTTTTCGGAAATCTTGAAGGAATCCTCTTTTTTCTTCGAGGTGTCTTCCACACCAGTCATCCAGTACAGCAAGGGGGCACACACGCCGATGGTGCTGTACGTTCCGAAGGCGACGCCGACACTCATGGCAAAGGCGAAGGTGTGAATACCGGGCCCGCCCCAAACGTACAGGATAATCGCCACGAGGAAGGTCGTGAGCGAGGTCAAAACCGTTCGGGACAGCGTCTGGTTGATCGAGGCGTTGATCATCGTGTCCGTCAAGATCGGGCTCTTGCCTTTGTTTTCGCGGATACGGTCGAAGAGAATAATCGTATCGTTGAGCGAGTACCCGATGATCGTAAGGAAGGCTGCGACAACGGTTAAGCCGATCTTGAACTCGGAAATCTGCAGGAACCCAAGTGGCGAGGCGAGCCAGGCACTCAGGGCGATCATGCCCAGAACGACGATGACGTCGTGGATCAGCCCGATCGCGGCGACAACGCCGTAAACGATCTTGCTGAACCGGAACCAGATGTAGAGGACAATGCAAATCAGGCTGCCCAGGATGGCGAGCAAACCCTTCGTTCGGGTGTCCGAAGCCACGGAACCGCCGACGGTCGTCGAAGTCGGGAAGTACGGCAACGCGTCCTGCTCCGCTTTCATCGGCGACAGGATCGATTCGGCAATTTCCGGCGTCGTTACGGCGGTAAGCGTCCAATCGCTATAAGCCTCTTGGTTGCCGGGAGCGAAATTTTCGCGGGTGAGTCGGAAATCGAAGTCGTTTTCAAGCAGACCGTCCTTGATCGCCCGGGTGATCGTTGCGGTCAGCGCCGAATGAATCGATTCATAATTCATCTTCGGGTAAACATCAAGCGTGATCGTCGTTTCCGTGCGCTCCCCGACTTTCGCGGAATCGCCCATCGTGTAATCGAAACGGCAATATTCCAAAGTGTCGCCAAAAGCTTCTTTGACGATACCCCGGACCGTGACGAGATAGTCGTCCTGCGAAACGGTCTGGCCGGGAACCTGTGGCACGGACGTCGTCATGATGAAATGCTTGAACTTTCCGGCCATATTGGCATTTCCGCCGGTCGATTCCGTTTGGACCTCCTGCACGGAAAGGTCATTGAGTCTGTGGGTTTCATCTTTACCGGAATCCTTGATTTTCTGGTCGGTTTCATTGAGCGTATTGCGGACGAACCGGGTTTCCTGCGGCTCGTTGAAAACGAGTTCCACGGAAACGCCGCCGACGAAGTCGATATCCAGGATCGTTTTACCGCGAACGAACACGGCGGCGATCGCGACCAAGGAAATGGCGATGGAGAACGCCGCGCAGGCTTTCTTCATTCCGAGGAAATTGATATTCGGACGCTTGAAAAGCTGCATCATCTTGAACGTCTTGATCCAGCGCTGGGCTTCGAAGATATCCATGATGGTCCGGGCACAGTAAATCGCGGTGAACATGCTCAGAGCGACGCCGAGCACCAACGTGACGGCAAAGCCTTTGACCTGCTCCGTTCCGACCGTGTAAAGAATCACGCCGGTCAGAATGGTCGTGATATTCGAGTCGACGATGGCCGACAGGGCCTTGGCGTAGGCGTTGCGAATGGCCATTTTGAGCGATGCGCCCGCACGGAGTTCTTCACGCAGACGTTCGTAAATCAGGATATTCGCATCGACCGCCATACCGATGGTCAAGACGATCCCCGCCAGGCCCGGCAGCGTAAAGGCGGCCCGAATGGCGAGCATGATCGCAATAAGCAAGGAGATATTCGTGATCACGCAGAAGCAGGCGATAAGACCGGCCAAGCGGTAATAAACGAGCATGAAGAGCAACACCGCCACGGCTGAAGCGATCAACGAAATGCTCCCCTGGCGGATGGTTTCATAACCGAGCGTGGCACCGATCTGTTGCTTGCTGGCCGGTTGATCGTCCAGGTCGGCGGGCAAGGCACCGGCGCTGAGCACGTCGATCAAGTGGCGAATATCCTCCTTGAGCTGCTTTCTTCCCTCATCGGTCGTTCGTGGAGCGAAGGTAATAATCCCGCTTTTGCCGATGACCGCCTTGAGGGCCGGTGCCGAATAAAGGCTGTCGTTCAAGATGATCCCGAGGTGCCGCAACATCGTATCCGGCTGGGCAGGATCCGGTTGATTCGCCCGGGTGAGACGGCGGAATTTGACTTCGCCGACCGAGTCGAAGGTGAACGACACGCCCGGCTCCCCCCTTTCACCGCTTCCCTCTCGGACGGAGGACAAACGGTCGCCGGTGACTTCGATCCCGTCGTTATACAAGACGAGCATTTCAAGCACACCGCGGGTCGGTCGGGAAACGAACTCCGAACTGCCTTCAAACTGGGATTCTTCGCCTTTCATGACGGGCACCCAGCGAGCCAAGAGTTTGCCGGAGGCATCCCGAATGTCACGGCCCTCTTCGTTACGGGCCCGGGCGATGATTGATTCATCCTGGGTGTATTTTGTCGAGGCCATGATCCGGAAGGTCAGGGCGCCCGATTCGCTGATCACCCGCTGAATCCGTTCGACTTCGGCGTCTTCCGCCTTGGGAATGATAACCTGGACCTGGCGCAAACCGAGCGGCGTGATCGAAATTTCACGAACGCCGCCGGGATTGATACGGCGGTTGATCGCCGAAACAAGGTTCTCCATGGTCTTCGATGTGATCGGTGCGACCTTGCCGTCTTCTTGAACCTGCGTCGCGTTCGGCTTGACATCATAAACGAGCACCACGCCGCCTTGGAGGTCGATGCCCAATGTCAGACGGTGCCAACCCATTCCAACGGCGGCAATACTGCCGAAAAAGGCGAGCAACAGGACAAAAATGCGGACATTATGCTCCGGGAGCCGCCAGAATTTAGCCAAAACATTGCCGAGCCAAAAGCAACCGAGTGCGATGATCAGGAAGATCGTCCATGTGAAGTAGGCGCTGTCGAGATAGTTTTTCCAGGCCAGTTCGACCCGCTCGCCGAACGTTTTCGGCGGTTCGGTTTTCTTCGCATCCTCCAATTTCTTTTCGGCGGCGGCCTTTTCAGCCGCAAGGGTTCCGTCGGGATCGTCGATCGAACCGGTCGCAGGGCCGTCGGTGACGGTGAAAATGCTTTCCCCGGCCGTTGGGCTGTCTACCGGGCCGGGCGTCGTCCCTTCCGAGGTCGGTTCCTGGGGCTCGGGAGCGGTGGTAGCCGGTTCCACGGCGGGCGTTCCCGTGGTCGGAGTTTCAGCCGTCGGGGCTTCCGTTGCGACCGTCTCGGTTGCCGGAGAGGGGGGCAACGGGGTTTCGGTCGGTTGGGGTTCGGTGGGCTGCGTGGCGGCCGGTTCCGGATTTTGGGGGGCGTCTTGGGCTTTATTGCTCGTCGCATTCAAGGCGAAGAGTGCGCCGACCAAAAGGGCCACGAAAAGGAAATTGAGAATTCTCGGAACCGAGAACCGCAGGGAATTCGAGCTTTGACTCCGTGTCATAATATTAGCAATGGGTAGATTTGAAAAAGGAAAGCAGTCGATTGCATGGGAGGGCGTACGGCGACATAACCGTTTACTGTGCCTTTACTTATCCGACTTTTTGCCTTCTTTGGAATCGAGGACCTGGGTGATAGCGGAAATATGGAAACGCATTTTGGTACCGTTGGATTCGTCGACTTTCAGGATGACTTCTTTTTTCTCCTTATCTACCGAGTAAATCGTCGCCAGAATACCGCCTACGGTCATGACTTTATCGTTTCGGTCAAGTTTGTCGAGCATCTGCTGACGTTGGGATTCTTGCTTCTGCTGTGGACGAATCATGAGGAACCACAGAAGGAGCAGGGTTGCCCCGATCAAAATCACCATCTGCATCATGCCGCTGTCTCCCTGCTGGCCGGCGGCGGGCGCTGCGGCATCCTGGGCAAAGAGGGGGGACAAAAGGGTCAAAAAGTCGAGCATGTTTCGTGGGCCGCTTGTAAAACCGATGGCCGAGAGGGCCAAAAACCTCGAAAACGGCGAAAATTGTTAAAATGGTGAGATTCAGGTCATCCCAAGCCGTACGGCAAGCGCAGGGACATCCCGAATATATAGGGCAATATCTTAGTCAGGATTCGGCAAAATGGCAAGTCCTGCGAGGAATAATAACTTTGACTAATTTCGTTTTTTTCGAAAAAAAACGCGTATGAAGGAAAATACCAGCCCCAAGCATCGGGCGAGGACGAATGCCAACCGGCTTTTCAAGGCCCCACACCATCAATTCCGACGACGTTTTTTTCGCCTCTTCTTTTTCGAAGGAAAACGTTTTTGATCCGTATGGTTCATGGAATTTATGATCGATTCGTATTCCTTTTGGGCCGATTCACTGTAGAAAATCCGTGGCATTCGAATGTTGTAGGCAATTGCCAAAACTCGCAGGCCGGTCCCCACGACCACGGCGGAGAAGAAGCCGACCATTTCACCGAACCCGAGCGACCGTATGGCGATGAGACTGAAAACGCCGATGAGAACCGGCGTGACGACCAGTTCGTTCGACAAGACGACCGTCGGCTTCTGGATGACTAGATCGCGAACCACACCGCCCGCGCAACCGCAGAAACAGGCAATCAGGATAATCGGAATCGGATGCATATTGCATTCTCCCCAGGCGACGTTGGCCGTGATCGCGGAGAAAACCCCCAGTCCGATGGCGTCGAAATACTGGAACATCTTACCGCCCCGGACCATGGATCGGGGAAAGAAGAACGTAATCAACACGCTCAGGATGATGAGCATGGAATACGTCGGATCTTTGAGGATCATCACATCGCGGTTCAGGACGGTGTCCCGGAGCGTGGCGCCGCCGATAGCCGTGGCGCCGGCCAGGATGAGCATACCGATGATGTCCGGCCGCCGATCCACCGCGCGAATGGCGCCGGAAAAAGCAAAGCTCATCGTCCCGAAAAGGTCGAGCGCGTAAACAAGTTTCGTCGAAAGCGATTCCATGTGTGACTATAAAGAGAGAACTTACTCATTCCCGCGCAGGCGGGAAGACTCGCGCTTTCTTGCCGGCGTCAAATATCAATCAAATCATCCTAATTTTCGTTTTGAAAACATCCACCGACCCAGCTCCCGGCCATCGGCGATGTTGTCGACCACGACTTCCAGTTCGTCGCCCTTGGTTTTGCCGTGGATGACCGTGACTTGCCGGGTCATGTCATGCCCGCCGCCCGTGATCTGGGCCCAGGGACGATCTTCCGTCGGGGCGTCATAACGGTGCCGATGCACATGTGCCGCGACGACAAGCTGTACGCCGTGTTCCTTCAAAAGAGGCCCCCAAAGATTCGCCGATTGCCGCTGCCAGCTTGCGAATCCTTCGATCTGGTCGCCGGGATTCGCATCCGGACGCGAATCGAATAGCGGAATATGACAAAACGCGACGACGAACGGAGCCGTAGCCACGGCCGGACTTTTCAAGGCCCGAGCCAGCCAATCGCGCTGTTCTTCCCGGTACGGCTCAAAGCGGGCCTGCCCGGCCCAGGCGGGATGACGGTCCGGCTTGTCTTCGCCGGTGTCCAATCCGATCAAGGCCAGCGGGCCCGTCCGAACCACGAAATTCCGGGCACACCGGCGGTCTTCCAAAGCCGGATGTTCCCAGGCGGGCAAAGCCAGTTCGAGATTCCGAGCCCAAGCTCCCCGGTAATCATGGTTTCCCGGCACGAACAGCAAGGGTCTTTCCGCCGCGAACGCCGCATCGCCGGGCCGGAGTACGGATGCGACCGCCATCTCGGCGTCATTGTACGCATCGACCAGGTCACCGTTCCAGACCGTGTAATCGGCGTTCACGGCGTCCAGTTTCTCGGCCAGTTTTTTCAACGTCGGCTGTTTGCCGTGCGTGTCGTTCATCACCGCGAAACTACCGGATTCCCGCCCCGCCCCGGGTGTGACGAAGGAATAAATTTCACCGGATACGGGCTCCTTCGCTTCGAGCCGATGGCTGTGATGGAAGACGAACGGCGTCGTTTTCGTGCGATAATAATAGCGTGTATTCGGCTTCAAGCCGTCCAGTCGGACATGGAGAAAACGTTCGTGCATGGCTTTCAGGCCGAGGCGGTCCCCGCAGGCGACCTGATCGAGTTTGTTCCGATCAGTCCCGAAGCGGACGGCTCCCAAAGCGAGGGCATTCACGGCCCAGGCGATGGTCATCCCGTTTGCATCCGGACATTGCAATACCGGCGGAGAATCCACGAGCGGTTGAGTTGCTCCTGCGGCGCTTTCCTCCTGCGCCGGGGCAGACCTCCCGAGGACGATCCCCAAACCGGAAAAACCCACGAACTTGATAAAACGACGGCGTGTTGTGTTATGGGACATGATTTTTTTAAAAAGCGAAATGTTGTTATATAAATGATTACGAAAACCGTCTCCTCGCCGACGCTCGGGACCGACAACGTTGCCGTTACCGACGTCCACCGAGAGGGGATTCTCCCGCTTTTTTGTGGGGAATCCGTTTCGGCAGCGTGAGTCCGATGTACCAGTCGGCGGTCGGTTTACCCGATTCGCTCACCACGCTTTGAAGGCGGCCGACGTCCTCGTTGCTCACCGTACCCGGCGGCGAGGTCGTCGTTTGAGCTTCCCAGAGTACGTCGCCGTCTTTTTCGAAACCGCAGGTCATGAGGTACGGCGTGAAACTCGCTTGGCCGATGGACCGGCCGTGACCGAAGCGTTCGGCATATTCCACGTTTTTAGAGTCGCCGCGCGCCGCCCGGAGTGCCAGGGTGATTGATGCGGAATCGTCGACCTTGATGCCGTTGTCGCGGAGCTTGTTCATCATTTCACCGCGAACCTTGTCCCTTTCGGGAACCGTCGAATCGACCGTGATTTTGACCGACATTCCCGGCCGGATGGCAAATCGTTGTCGTTCATCGAGTTGCGGCAGCGCCGGCATACCCGCATGAGGGACCGCGTAACCGGTCAATTCGGAACCTCCGTTGCGCCGGTCGTGGTTTCGTTTCAGGTTCCACAAGTGTCCGGCGAACAGTTTGCTCTTGTGACTCACATCAGTGTAATTCCAGTACGGAATCATCTGTTTGATGTCGACCAGCGTACCGCCGACGAGCAGGATGTTGTCGTCAATCCAGGCGCAGTCACCATTATGGTCGA
>JBEBTM010000214.1:0-7369 GCA_040393745.1 Thermogutta terrifontis
GCTTCCCGTACCCCAAACGACCTGGCGGCGTTACCCGGAGGAGCGCGCCGTCTTCCGGTACGATCCCCTGGAAGAGCTTCGCTACGCCGACGCTCCTTCGCTTGCGCTCCGGCGAATGAAGCCCGATGAGGAACCGCCCGCGGCCTGGATTTGGATGCTCCGACTCGACACGCAGTACGAGTCCGAAGGCACGGTCAAAAACAACGCGCTCTTCCTCGTTGAGAATTACGGCCGGGAGTTCCTGCGTGTCCGTTTGCCCGACGGAATCGGGACCGATCGCATTCACGCCGTTTGGCTCAACGACGCCCGGGTTCCCTGGACGCCCGTCGACGAAACGCCGGAAACCCTGTTTTTCGAAGTCCGGGGAAGCGGCGATCGTTTCGACTCCGGACCCGCCAGTCTTTCCGAAACGAAAAACTCCGCCGTGATTTCGGTCGCCTTACCCGAAGGCGGACGCTTCGCTTCCATCGGCGTCGAATATTCGTATAAAGATATCCCCCTGTCCCGGCAGCGAAAAATGCGCCCCCGTTATCCGGCCACGGACGTTCCCATCCTCTCGGAGCAATGGACCTCCTGGTTCCCGCCGGAGTATGAAGTCAGTTCCCGATCCCAATCGATCGGAGAAAACGCCGCCCGATATCTTCGCGGAACCCGGCAATTCAAAACGACCAACGATTTGAGCGACCATCGGACCTTCGATCCTTTCGACCCGCGGCATTGGGAACGCCTCTTCTACGGCAAACGGCATTTCGAGGAAGCGGAAAAGGCGGCCCTGGTTTTTTTGAATTGGTGGGATTTATCCCGAAATCGAGCCGTCGAACCCCGGGGCGGCACTGAAACGACGATCCCGTCGGAAAACGGGGCGGCTCGGAGTTCCGTCCCGACCGGCAGCCGGAGAATTTCATGGTCCCAGCTTTTTTCGGACGAAAAACGACTCGTCGAACTCCTTGCGCAGGCGATGCCGGAGTATGCCGACGGATTTCGTCGCCAAAAGAACGGTGGGTCCGCTTCGCTGGAAATCCGGATTGATCGGCGTGCCTTCGACCTTTTGGGAATTTTCCCCGGTGAAACCGTTCCCACGCCGGAAACAGGATTGTCATGGCGACGCGGTTCGGAGCTGCTGGAACAAAACGGCTTGGTCCTGCTCGTTGCCGTCCGGCCGACATCGGAAGGAGATCGACGCTTTTCGTTTTATTTGACGTCCGCGATGATGCTTTCCGGGCATCGGCAATTTTACTCCAAACCGATGGGCATCGGCGTCCGTTTCCTATCCGATCCTGAAATCCTGGATCGTTTGGACCCGGAAGACGGACCCGGTGGAATCGGTTCGATCCCGTCCCGATGGATGCCGGTTTCCCGTTGGATCCAGGAGGCTCGCCCCGTCATGCTGCCCTGGCCCGTTTCCTCGCAGGTCGTCCGCCTGGTTTCGGCCACACCCGACTGGAATTCCTTCGAAATGCCGATCCATTTCAACGACTCCCTTTACATCGTCCACCGGAATACCTTCGCCTCGTTGCACTGGCTCGCTTTTCTGTTGGTCGTGACCTTGACGTCCCACCGGCGTTTGGCGTTCCCGTGGTTGCTCCTGGGAATCATGGTCGTTTGTGAAATCGCGGCCCGGCTCGTTGCCCCGTGTTACGTCGGAATTTTCAGCGGCGCCTTTCTGGGAGCCTTTGTTTCATTGGCCTTCCTCTTGATCCGCCCTCACCGGGCCCGGGAGGCGGACACCCATTACCGCCGGGCGCCCTCGGCCGTACAAGTTTTCTCTTCGTCCGGCTCCCGGCGCGGATCGGGGACGAAGGCCGCCCGAAACGCGGAATCCGTTACGAATACATGGACGCCTGCAAATCATGGCCCTCAAGGGCGGATCGGCAGCGACGAAATACCCACCGAGATTCTTTCCGCAAACCGAACGCCATTGGAAGGAACTTTGCCCTTGATGAACGAGCCCACATCTTCTCGCGGCGGGGAGCCCCGGTTGCCGATGCTTTTCCTCGTCGTAACGGTCTGTCTCGCTTTTGCGGCACCGCTCCGGGCGGATGTTCCAACTCCACGCTCCTCCACCGCTACCGACGAATCCGCGGCGCCGCCGGCGTCACCGTCGACTTTACCGGTTCCGGAAACGAAAACAATCCCGCCTCCGAATACGTCACCGTCGAATTCGCCGTTGAATGTCGACCGGCATTCCGGCGATGTTTTCCGCGTATTCGTCCCCGTCGACCAAAACCGCCGGCCCGTGGGCGGCGTGGTTTGGATTCATGAAAACTTCCATCGTATCCTATCCCGTTATTATCGACAATCCGACGTAAAGCCGCTGCACCACGGGAGTCTTGGGCGGGCGGAATATCGAGGTTCGCTTTCTTACGATCCCCTGGGAAAGCGGCTTGAATTGACCGCCCTGAAGGCCGTGTACGATATTTATTTAAGTGCGGAAACAGCGACGATCGCCTTGCCCGTCATGCCCCTGCTTGAAGGCGGCGCCCTTTGGGACGGCCGGACCATCCAGCCGATGTGGCGTCCCGACGACGAGTTCGGATCCGTGCCCGATCGTCCCGGCAGTTTGATCTTCCAGATCGAAAACGAGAAGCCGGGACGGCATACCCTGGAGCTGTCGCTTGACCTGAAGACCGAAAAGATCGACGACATTCTCCAAGTGATCCAGCCTGTTCCGCGTGTTCCCAACGCCCAGTTGCGTCTGGACGTTCCCGCCGGCGCGTCGAGCGTCCTGGTTCAGAAAAGTTGCGGAGCCGTGACGGCCAATACATTGCTGTCTCCCACGCTCGTCGCCGAAATCGGGCCCGTCGATTCGTTGGAATTTTCCTGGCGTGAGGAAACCCAACCGGGCGAAATCGACGTGGAACAATATTTCTGGCTTCATGCCCGACCGACCCAGGTCGACATCCGGTCACTTTTTTCGTATAAAATCGAAGGCGGTTCGGTACGGCACATCGATTTGCAGACGGATCCGAGGTGGCAGCTTTCCGGACAATTCCGGTGCGACGAGCATACCATCGAACGGGTCGAAAGCCGGTATGATGATTTTGTTACGGCAACCGACGGCGTTCGCCGGGGAGAATGGAAGCGGATTTTTTTCCGGACGCCCGTTTCGGGAGCCGTTACGGTTCGGGCCGACTTCGTGCTCAACGATTTCAATGGAATCGGTAAGGTCCGACTCCCCCGCATCCAATCGCTCCAGGTCAGATCCCTCAAGTCGATGCTGGCTCTTTCCTGCCATCCCCTTTTGGAGTTGGAATATCCCGAAGTTGGTTTGGGAACAGGCTTCGAATCCGGTTGGAAGCGGCGCCAGGCGGTTGTTCCGACCGTGGCAATTTCCCGCGAGGACGAAAGAATTCCGGGTGGAACGGAAATCGTCGACGGAACCACGGCGCAGGAATCGGGTATCCTGGCGCAGTACGATCTCTCCAAGGTCGATCCGGGCTGGACCCTTTCGATTCGAATGCCCCGCCGCATACCGAAAGCTCGGGTCGTCCATTCCTTTCGTTTCGATTACGGCGATTCCGCGGCCTTTTTTGTCGGAGAATTCCAAGCCGAGGGTGACGTTTTTCAGCAACGATTTTCCGTGCCGAAAAATCTCCAGATCGAACAGATTCGCGTTCTGGACGCCAAGGGCAATCCGATCGATCTCCGTTGGAGCGATCTGCCGACATCACCGGAGGAGAAAATCGTTTTTTTCCGCAAAGTCGTTTCGGGCAATTACACGCTCATGATTCATGGACATTTTTCGACGGAGTTGCCCTCGGACGGTTCGCAGGAAACCGAAACTCCGGCCGACCTCCCGCTGCTACGGTTCGAGGATGTTTTCCTGGAAGACGAAACGATCAACGCCTTTCGTTCCTCGGCAATCCTGGCGGAAATTGAAACAGCGAAAACCGATTGGCTCAAATCGGAAATTTCGCCCCGGGCTCCGGAATCCTTTGCCGAATCGTTTACCCTCGGTGCATGGCGAAGGCGGTTGAAAGCGCCCGGCGATTCCGTCGATGACGAAACCGGAAAACCGGCATCTTCTCCAAAGCCGCCCACGTTCCGAATCTACCCGAATCAACCGACCTTGCAGGGAAAACAGCTCACGATCCTTACACCGTCCGATGACGGTGGAAATTGGACCGCGACCTTCGATCTCCTGTGGAATATTTCCGGCGGCGAATTGGAAACCATCCGTTTTCACTGGGACGAACAATGCGGCATGCCGCAATGGATCGAGCCGCCGATTCCCTGGGTCATGCAACAGAAAAACGGTCGCTCCGAATTGCTCCTGAATCCGCGCACTCCGTTTTCAGGCAACCAGCGTTTCCGCATTCAGGCGCCGCTCAGTGCCGCGGAATCGGCCGTTTCATTACCTCGGTTGGTGCCGATTCGGAACAAGGCGAAAAAAATTGAAACGGAAACATTCGTTTTTCTGCCGAAAACTTCGGGCGGCACGGCGACACACTGGAATCTTGAATCGCTCGAACCCGTCGACGAGGAAACCATGCGGCGTTTGCAGCAGGAAATCCTCCAGCCGATCCGGCAGACATCCGGAGAAACGCTTCCTGTGGATGCGGCCGGCGAGTCCGGGTCCGAAGAATCGGCCGCGCACATCGATGAAACTTGTCAGCTCGATAACCCGGACCGAATGCTGCTCCGCGCTTCGGGCGAAAACGCAATGGCGACACTGGTCCAGGACCGTACGCAACCAGTCGCGATGCTTTTCGACGTCAACTTGTTCGTCAAAGCGGACGGTACGCTTTTCGGACTCGCTTCGATCGACCTGCGGACACGGGGACAGGAGAGCCTCACCCTGTCCATGCCGGCGGACTATGATCTGATCCAGGTGAACTGTTCGGGTCTTGTGACCAAGGGCATCCGGCTGGACCAGCATCGATGGCGCATCGACCTCTGGCCCAGCGATTATCCGCAACGACTGGGCATCGTTTTTCGTGGCATGCTCCATTCCACGACGCCCGGCTGGGCTGGTCCGAGCGGGCCGCTGCCGTATTCCATCGCGGCCATGGAGCGTGAAATCCGTCTCACGGACATTCGGATTCCCGAGCTGGAAGGGGTTTCCGTGCAGGAAACGATTTGGACCCTTTCCTTTGAATCCGGTATCGCGCCCGCGTCTCCCGCCTTCCGGATTTCGACCGTGCGCGATAGAATCCGGGAATTCGCCCCCGGTTCCGGGACGACCTTGCGTGGAAGCACCGTCGAATCGCTCGGCACCCACGCCCCCGATGCGGACAAGGAGACGCTTTTGACACTTTTGAAAATCAACCTCTACCGGTTGGATCATCTCTTGGCGATCTTGAATTCCATCGTGCCGCCTTCCCCGGCGAAATCGGCCGAGGTGGCTCGTTGGTACGAACAATGGTCCGACGAATGGACCGGTTTGATGAACATGGTCGACGAACAGGTCGCCCGATTTCCCGGTCTGGCCGATTCCGACCGTCATCGCCTGCTTCTCCCGATCCGGAACGACGCCGAAACCTCGGCCTCCCGGACGCTCGACGGGTTCATGGACGCCAAGGTTCCCGTGACCCGCAGCGCTCTTTCCGTGCGAAAAAAATGGGCCGTGCAGCGTCTCGACCTGGTCGGTGAGGAGGAAAACCGCCCGCAGACCCTTTTGGCGTCGACCGATTCCTTCGTCCATTGGCGTAAACGAATGACCGAGGAATCGTTCGTCCTTTGCGGCGCCACGGAGGGGGGGCTCAAGGAAATCCGCCTGGAGTCCGTACCGGGGAGTTTACGCAAGGGAAACCGTATTTCCGTGCCGGTTTCCGTTCGGCTCGTGATTCCCCTGGTCTTGTTCCTGTTCTGGCGACGCATTCGGTTTTATGATTTATTGTGCCAATATCCGCATTTTTGGGGGATCGTCTTCGGACTTCTCCTGTGGACCTTGTTTCCGCCGGGATACCTGGGAATTGCCGTGATCGTTTTGGTCTTGTTTTCCCGGCTCCGTTCCGCCTGGCCCCGACGAACGGAATCGTCGGTACCGAACGGTTCCTGACGTGTCCGCCGTGTAGAATGTCTTTTCCGTAAATTGATCCGAACTATTTGTACGAAATCCATGAACGACGAAAACGAAAAGGAAACGAAAACCGAGGGACAGGAAAAAGACATCGACATCGAATCACTCCGGCCGCGCGTGTCGAAATATTTCCGGGTGAAATGGTACGTCGACGTCGCCGTGATGATTTTGACGCTCCCGATCATCGGAGCCACGATCCTGCTTTTCATGCTCTTGACCAGACTGACGTCGAAGGGTCCCGTGATTTACACCCAGATGCGCTGCGGCAAGGACGGGAAACCGTTTAAAATGTACAAGATCCGATCCATGGTCGTCGACGCCGAAGCGCAAAGCGGGGTGACCTGGTCCAAGGGCCGGGATCCGCGCGTCACCACCGTGGGTCGGTTCATGAGACGCCTGCATATCGACGAATTGCCCCAGATTTACAACGTCTGGCGAGGCGAGATGATGGTCATCGGTCCGCGTCCGGAAAGGCCCGAGTTCATTGAAAAACTCAATGCCGAGGTTCCCGGTTATGATTATCGGATGTTCGTCGAACCGGGCATGACGGGATTCGCGCAGTTGAACTTGCCTTCCGATTCGGGACTCGAAGACGTGCATAAAAAATTGATTCTCGACTTCGAATACATTGAGCACGCTTCATTTTGGCTTGACATGCGCATCCTGGCGGGCACGGCGTTCAAGTTTATTCGTTTCAAATATTTTGACCGGCTCCCGCTCCGTATTTGCGGAGTTTGCCGCAACGCCGAGGATTCCCCCTGGGCGGAGAAGATTGGGCTCCTTGACGACCATGAATCGGTCCATTTGAAACCGGATACGACGGGAAAGAAGGACGGTTGAAATTTCGTCCGTCAATAAACGGGGAATTTGGCGTAGACGCGTTTTCGATCCCAGACTCGAAAGCCGTGGGCTTGGTACGATTTCAGAGCCGGGGGGTTTTGTTCGTCGACGGACGTGAGAAGATAATCCCGGCCCCGTCTTGCGGCAAGGTCGAACGTGAAACGGACGAGTTCCTTGCCCAGGCCTGCGCCTCGCACTTCGGGCGTCAGGCCCATGTACGTCAATTCGAGTTGCGTCTCCGGGAAATCGGCGAGGAGGAGTACTCCGACGTCACGATCATGTTTTCGCACGAAATACCAGCAGTCCGGCCGGTGTTCTTCCGCATCCCGGTAGCCCTGTAAAACCCCTTCGACTGACATGACGTTCAGCAACTTCGGGAAGTCCCGGGTTTCCCGGTAAGTCTCCGTCGTGATCCCGACCATGCGCCGGAATGAACCATCATCGTCGTCCATGGGGACAAAATCGCACAAATATTTCTCCGACGATGGTGCGCCGGGAACATCGGCA
>JBEBTM010000215.1:0-7363 GCA_040393745.1 Thermogutta terrifontis
GCCTGTCGGGCGTATGGAGAGGTCGATGCCCAGGCCCTGCGCCCGCCAGTGTCTGGCCGCATGATGGACGCAGGCCCGAATCATATCGACCGGAAAATCGGCATAGCGGGCGCCATTGCCCAGTTCGACGGCACTGGCCCAGACCAACTCGAAGCGCCAATGCTTCAGCAACGACGGACTCCCTGCGGAGCTTCAACAGAAGTCGGAGAAGTATCTCCTCGAAGCGCTTGACACCGCAGCACTCTTCACGCTCGTGGGTGGCCTCAAGCCAATGAGCTCTGGCTTCTACGACCGAACGGTGTCCACCTCTATCCCCCGCATGAGCGAGGAAGAAGCGATGTTACTGGTAGCCGAGCTCGGATCTCGCCGCGCGTCGAATTTGACGGATGAGCAACAGGACCGGCTCACCGAAGCCAAGTCTGCAGCAGATCGATTCACCGCCCTGCGAGAGGTCGATGAAATGCGTCGGATCGTTTCCACATGGACGTGTGGCGGTGAGATCCATGCAGACATCGTGCACTTCGCCACCCCCCATGCCGGCAACCGTCATGTGGAGGGTGTTCTCTTCTCACGCCCCGCGCTGGCCGACATGATTCAGAGCAAGGAGAAATTCTTCTCCCGCTGGGCGATCACGCCGCATTCCAATCCCATCGAAGCGCTCATGGCCTTCGAGTACGCGCGCGATGCGTCGCGATTCGCCGGCTACGGGTACCTGTTCGGCTACCCCGACGACGCCGTCCGCTTCTTCGTGGACTCCTCCATCCATCAGGAGGTGACGGGCGACTTCGTGACGCGCGACTTCCGCGCAATCCCTACGTTCCAGCGCGAGACCGGACAGTTTACATACGCGATGCCAAAAGGGACGGACGTCACGGAGGCTGATCTCAAGCTCAAGGAACGAGCCGGCACAATCCTTAACGCGTACAAGGCGCGGCGAGCGCAGTATGTTGGACCCGGGAAGCCAGGAGTAGCCGCCATGCTGCGCGACTGGTTCTGCCCCACCGACGACGAATGCAGTCCCACCAACGCAGCGCTTTAGCCGTGCTCATGCCTGCGGCGACGAGCAGAAACTTGAGAACTAAGGTTGACCCGCCTGCTCGCGACGCAGGCATCCACCACCCGTCAGAAGCTGGTCTTCCGCATGAGCAGTTGCGTAATGAACCATCGGTCCCTGCTCAGGTCATGCGGAGCTAACCTAGCGGCATAAGCCTCTTTTGGGCTCATCAACCTCAATGCTTGGTCTGGGCGCTATTGGTGGTAGAAAGTGATCCAGTCAGCGATCACCCGCAACGCAAGTGTCTGACTCTCAAAGCGATGCCGACGCACGCCCTGCTCCTACAATGTCCAGATCACGCGCTCCACCATTCCGTTCTGCTGTGGGCAGTGCGGAGTGGTGTAGTCTTTTTTTCAGACCATAACTACGCACCAGGCGGGTGTAGGCGAGACCGGTGACAACCGGACCAATGTCCGAACGCAGCAGAAACGACTCGGGCCTGCGACCCAGCATGCCATCGCGGCTGATCGAGGTCTGGTCCAACGCAGCTGAGGCCGTATTAGCCTTGCCAGTCCGCGACAGATGCCAGCCCAGCATTGCCGGTTACTGGCCGACCGTACTCGACAATCTGCCGAACTTCCGCGATCTTGAACTCATCCGTGTAACGTTCTTACTCATAGCCACTTGCGCCTAACCTATAGCTTCTGGCTGCAAGGTGTCTACGAAATCCTGAGCGATTCAGAGTTCCGCTACCTACCGGCAAATGGGGCCACGGCTTTTGACACCTGCAACAACGAAAGAGGAGCTTGAATTTTCTCAAGCCCCTCCTCCACTGCATTCTTGCCCCATCAGCTAGTGAATACGTCCCGTCTTTTCCTCAAAGGTCGATGACGATCTTCAGGGCCTTTTCATCTGCTGCATGCTTGAAGACGTCGTAGGCCTTTTCTATCTCGTCGAAGTGGAAGTGATGCGTCGCCATCTTCTCGACCGCCAGCTTGCCGGAGCAGCAGGTTTTCAGCAGCATTCCGGTGGTATTCGCATTCACCAGTCCAGTCGTGATGGTGAGGTTGCGGATCCAGAGCTTTTCGATGGCGAAGCTCACCGACTTGCCATGCACGCCGACGT
Organism: Thermogutta terrifontis; assembly: GCA_040393745.1. GTDB lineage: Bacteria > Planctomycetota > Planctomycetia > Pirellulales > Thermoguttaceae > WRKP01. Next base: position 2,120 of record JBEBTM010000215.1, read on the forward strand.
TGGCCAAGTGGCCACCTTCCTTGACGATACTTTGGCAGATGTTCCAAGTCGGCTCGATGCCCACCGCCTCGATGGCGCAATCCACACCACGACCATTGGTCAAGACCATCACCTGCGCGATGGCGTCCTCATGGGCAGAATTGATGACATGGGTGGCCCCCAGTTCCTTGGCCAGTTCCAGGCGGTTGTCATCCATGTCGACCATGATGATCTGACTGGGCGAATACAGCTGAGCCGTGAGCAAGCAGCCCATGCCCACCGGCCCTGCGCCAACGATGGCGACCGTATCGCCAGGCTTGACATCGCCGTTCTGCACACCAATCTCATGGGCGGTCGGAAGGGCATCGGAGAGCAACACTGCAGCGTCTTCGCTGAGGCCCTCAGGCAGTAGATACAGGGAGTTGTCGGCGAACGGCGTGCGCACGTACTCGGCTTGGGTACCGTCGATCATGTAGCCCAGGATCCAGCCACCGCCATTGCGGCAATGGGAGTACAACTGCTTCTGGCAGTTCTCGCAGGTGCCGCAGCGGCTGACGCAGGAAACGATGACCTTGTCACCCTTCTTGACGTTCTTGACCGAATCACCAACAGCTTCGACGATACCGATGCCTTCATGCCCGAGGATACGGCCATTGAACGCACCATCGCGCTCCTTGGCAGTCTGTTCAATCTCGGGATTCTTGCCTTTCCAGATGCCCAGATCGGTGCCGCAAATCGTCGTCTTGGTCATCCGCACGATGGCGTCGGTCGCATCAATGATGATGGGTTCGGAGCGTTCTTCGACACGAATGTCGTTGGCGCCGTAATAGACCATAGCTTTCATATGACTTCCTTTGTTGTTCTAGGACAGAATCGCTGCCTTTTTCGAACTCGCATTGCGTTCGATCAAATGATGAGCACTTGACTTAAATGATCGATACAACCATGCAATTTCATTCAATAATTATTTGATCTTTTAAGTAGCACTCAGATTTCTGCCCCCTTCCTTTGAACGGATACTCTTGCACTCGGTCGGACTTGGGTAAGCCTGACACACTCAGACCAACCATTTAACCGCACGGCGGAATCTCTGGCTTACAGTTCTACTTCTTCTCCTCACCAACTGTCGGTTGCTATGGAAGCTTGCTTCGCGGGCTTATGGGCCTCTCGCCACCGATAAGCCCGTACCAGCTTCGTCCACCTCGACGGACGCCTTCAATGCATCATCTTGCTTGGTCACACCGATCCAGATGAGATAGAACTAGCACTGCAATGAACTTTAGTCTATGCTAAATTACGTTCTTCTAATATTAAAGGCTCTGTTCAATGCGTACTGCAGACGATCTAGTGGCGGACGCCCGAGAACGCATCAGGGAGGTGTCAGCCGTGCACCTTACAGATCCCACCAGGATCAGCCCGTTGCTCATCGACGTGCGGGAACCGAGCGAGTTCCTGGAAGGGCATATCCCAGGGTCGATCAATCTTCCCCGAGGTTTATTGGAGTTCAAAATCCATAGTCATCTTGCGCCTGCTGACGGCTCGGCCGGAAAGCTGACTTCGAGCGCAACGACTCCCATGCTTGTCTACTGCCAAACCGGGGGCCGTGCTGCCCTTGCTGCCGATAGCTTGCAGCAGCTCGGCTTCCGTGAAGTGCGATCACTCGCAGGCGGATTTGCTGCCTGGAAAGAAGCGGGCCTACCCGTGTCCGTTGACTAGCCCCAATGCCCAGATCAACTCCAAAAGTGCCGGATGTTGAGCTAGATGGAATGCGAAAGCATGCAGGTCTAGCCGCCCAGCTGCTGAAAGCCCTCGCCAACGAGAATCGATTGATGATTCTTTGCCTGCTCGCCGAACGGGACTTCTCAGTCGGCGAACTGCTTGTGCGACTCGATCTTAGTCAATCAGCGCTATCGCAACATCTCGCGGTGCTAAGAGCGGAGAAGCTAGTCACTACGCGTCGTGAAGCGCAGATCATTCACTACTCGCTGACCCCCGGCCCGGCATTCAAAGTGATTCATACCCTGCATAGCATCTATTGCGCCGACAGTCCTGTGTGAAGTGACCTCCCGCCCCAAAAGCGCGCCTTACGCACTTCTCCAGTTCCGATTCGAAGATACAACTACTGCCAGCCCCTTCCCACACCTCGCCTATAGAGGACGCACAATGAACCACAATTCTTACACCGAGCTCACGCGCGAAATCTCCCGCAATCTGACAGAGCTTCGCACCCACAATAGTCCTGTGATGCAGGGATTCGGTGCGCTTAGCAAAGCTGCCATGGAGCCTGGCGCTTTAGACGAAAAGACAAAAGAACTCATCGCCATGGCTATCGGCGTGGCGAATCGGTGTGATGGCTGTCTTGGTTTTCATGCTAAGGCGCTGGTCCGTCTTGGCACGAGCCCAGAGGAGTTTCGAGAGATGCTCGGTGTCGCCGTTTACATGGGCGGCGGCCCCTCACTGATGTACGCAGCAAATGCCCTCGCTGCCTATAGAGAGTTCAATGAGTCGAATAGCTAAAGACAACCTACACCACGCCTGCACTGTAGCTTTGCCTCCCGAGCCCCGCACCTCCTCAATCTAGAGAGGCAAGCCCGCTTTTCAAACGATGCATCGGCGCAAATAGCTGGAGCCTCGCCAGCCTCGGCAAGGCCCCAAGCGCCTGCTTGGCATCAGTATTACGTTGTGCACCTCGCCAAGCGAACACAACAGCATTCTCCTGTTTTGGTTCTGCAAGCATATAGACCCGCCCAGCGAACGCCTCCTTAAGCCTGGAAACGTGTAGTGCCGTGTCGGTGGCGTAAAGGTTGCTGGCCATTACACCATTAGGCGTGAGAGCCGCAGCACAGGACCGGTAGAACGCCCGGCTAGAAAGTGCCGGCGGGATTCCATTCACGTCATATGCGTCAATCAACAGCAGATCGAAACTGTTGCGATTGGCATCCAGCCAAACAGCCCCATCACCCAGCTCAATCGATAGCCGCTCATCATCAGGTGGAATTCGAAATGCAGACCGCAATGCCAATACACCGGGATGATTCTCTACGACAGCAACCTTGCTGAACGGAAGATGGTGATGGCAGAACTTCACCTGCGCACCTCCCCCCAGACCAACTATTCCGATTCGAGCCGGGCGTGGATTAAACATCAACGCCGCGAGCATGGTTCGGGTGTACCCGACCTGCAACCAACGAGGAAACAACCGCAGCATACGTGTCTGAGTGACCTCGCCACGAAACATAAGTTCCGTGTAACACCAGCTGCGATGTACGTAAGGCTCCCCGCTGTTCCTATCAATAATTCCGTCGGCCATTAGCCAGACCTTCCTTAACAAAGCGGCTATCAATTGCTGAAGCCGTATTCCTAATTTTGCATCAAGGCGCCGCCACCTGCCAGAAGCCCCGCAGTAAGTCATTAAGAAGCCCTTGCAAAGAATCTATATAAGCTGCCCCGCACCTACGTGCACGTGCTTGTTGTTCTGCGGAAGGATAGCCGGCCAGGCAAAACAGAGGTATCCGGCCCACAGTCCGAGCATGCTAACGAAGGTCGGCTTCGCGCGAGCAGCCTCAGCAAGCGAGTGAACCCCTACAACGCACACTACGTCTCACGAGAGCCACGCGGATAGAACATTCCGTTGCCTTGCTCCAAAGAAAACGTTATGCATTTTTCACACCAGAATCCTCATGCAGGTTCATCTTGGGATTGATGGAAATGCAGAGGCTGGCGCCCCCAGTGCTGCCCTCCCCGTCACGCTGGCACCAATTCGATCTGAGATCCAACTAGTGTCATCAGTCGCAGTAGACATACCTCCCCCAAAAGGAACGAACAATGAGTTTTTCAACCGTCAATCCCTACAACGGTCAAACCATCAAGACTTTTCCGGCTGCCGATGCCGCTACGATCGATGCCGCCATTGAAAGCGCCCATGCGGCCTTCCTCTCCTGGCGGACGACCCCGCTGGCGGAGCGGGCTGCCGTATTGCAGCGGGCTGCCGATCTACTTCGCAAGGACTCACGCCGGTTTGCGGAGATTCTCACCCTTGAGATGGGAAAGCTCATTGGCGAAGCCGAGGCAGAGGTCGAGCTGTCGGCGAAAATCCTGGAGTACTACGTGAAGTTCGGTGCCAAGCAACTGGCACCGCGCGTGTTGCAGGCCAACGGCTTCGCTGACGGCGATGTTCAATTGATCAAGGAGCCTCTCGGCGTGCTGTTCGCCATCGAGCCCTGGAACTTCCCCTTCTACCAAGTCATCCGCATCACAGCTCCGCAGACAACGGCTGGTAATGCCGTACTGCTTAAGCACGCGTCCAACGTGCCGCAATCTGCCCTCGCTATGGAGCAGTTGTTCCGAGACGCCGGCGCGCCCGCTGGGCTGCTGACCAACCTCTTCGTATCGCACGATGATGTCGAGACAGTGATTGCCGACCCTCGCGTGCGCGGTGTGGCTCTTACCGGTAGCGAGCGGGCCGGCTCGGCCGTTGCCGCATTGGCAGGCAAGCACCTGAAGAAGAGCACACTTGAGCTTGGAGGAGCCGATGCCTTCATTGTGCTCTCCGACGCCGATGTCGAGAAGGCTGCAAAATGGGCGGTATTCGGCCGCCACTGGAATGCAGGCCAAGTCTGCGTCTCGTCCAAACGCATCATTGTCGAAGACGCCATCTACGATACTTTCCTGGCGCACTACCGAGCCGGTGTCGCCGAGCTTGTGGCCGGTGACCCTTTGGACCCAAGCACTACTCTGGCACCACTGTCATCACAGGGTGCACGTGATGGGCTGGCCAGGCAGGTAGAAACCGCGATCAGCCATGGCGCAAAGGCCGAGACAGTCGGCAAGCCAGTTCCGACTCAGGGCAGCTTCTACCAGCCCACCCTCCTGACTGATATCAGCCCGGACAACCCGGCCTACCACACCGAGTTCTTCGGCCCGGTAAGTCAGATCTACCGTGTCGCCGATGAGCACGCAGCTATCAAGCTGGCCAATGACTCGCCGTATGGATTGGGTGGTTCGGTGTTCAGCCAGGATGTCGCCCGTGCCAAGCGGGTGGGCGGACAACTGGAGACCGGTATGGTCTACATCAATCAGCCAACCGGCGTGAAAGCCGATATCCCCTTCGGCGGCGTGAAAAACTCAGGCTACGGCCATGAATTGATCGACCTGGGATTGACCGAGTTCGTCAACGAAAAGCTAGTCGTCGTCAGCGATATCGACGGTTCCTTCTGACGGAATAGCAGGACTTGGGGGGCAGGCCACCACCTGTAGTCCTCTTCT
>JBEBTM010000216.1:0-7342 GCA_040393745.1 Thermogutta terrifontis
CGGCATCCCCCGCGACTGGCCGGGCCGGTCGCTTCGGAACCAATGGATCATGAACTCCGACGGAATCGTTTCAAACTTGCCATGCCAACACGACGAATCGCCGGGATGTTCCGAAGAAACATGATATTGAACCGGATTACCGTACATATCGAACTCGATCCCATCGACTTCATTGAGAATCGTCGGATACGGCGTCGTGATGCGGTCGGCCTCAATGGGCCTGATATCGATTTCAACAGGATGCGAAACTTTCGGGTTTTTGACAATCGCGGCAAAGGATTCCCCGTCGCCGATCTTCGCGGCTCGGAGTAATTGCAGCTTTGCACCGAGGCGGACGGCCTCGGCCCAGGCGGCGAATTCCCATTCGACCTGGCTGTTGTACGCTTCGTCGTCGGAAAGAAGCTGCAAACGCGGTCCCGTACCGATGCAAATTTCGCTCAAGGTCAGGACGAGCCCGCGAGCATAGGAATTGTTGGCGATCTCGTATCGTGCCCGATTCCGAAGCGTCCGGCGAATCTCCGGCGTGAGCGATCCGTCGATGCTCAAACTGTCGGCCATCGACCAATGCCGGGCGTTTTCGCTTGTCGTTTGAGCGGCATCGTACTTGAGCCGCAGCATGACCGGAGGATGCCGGGTTTGCTGCGGTGACGTTTTCTTTTTGAAAAATCCGAACATACCGTTAATTTGAGAAATGGTTTAGAAAAAATTACGACTTGAAAAGAGGCGTAAAACGGTGTATAATGACGCTCGGTCAGGGCAAGGGTTCCTGCCGTGTTTTCACGCTATCCAAGAGGTCATCGATGAGTATTTCAATCCCGTCCAACACCATCGAGAGTTATGCCAATCTCATGCGGAATTGGGATGTCGATTCCAAGAAGAGCATGATCAACCGTTTGGCCGAGTCGCTCGAATCGAAAACATCGTCCGATTTTTCGGCGTGTTTCGGTGCGTGGCAAGACGACCGCGACGCGGAGGAAATCGTTCGAGAAATCTACGAAGCCCGGCAGAATAACTCTGAAATCGAAGACTTCTGATGCAGTACATCCTCGATACGAACATCTGCATTTACTCTTTCAAAGGGCTGTACGGTCTGCCGGAACGGATCAAAGCGGTCGGATTTGACGAGTTTTCCATTTCCGAAATCACGCTGGCCGAATTGATCTATGGCGCACACAAAAGTCAAAACGTCCAGCGCAACATGAATGTCGTCCACGAGTTTGCCCAAAATATCACGATTCTTCCGATCTTCGGCTCGCTGGAAATTTACGGCAGTGAAAAAGCGCGGCTGAAATCGATAGGACGACCGATTGGCGACTTCGATCTGTTGATCGGTGCGACGGCCATTGCCAACGGCTTGACCGTTGTGACACGAAACGTCCGCGAATTTCAGCGTCTGGAAGGTTTGAATTGGGAAAACTGGGTCGACGGTTGAATCAAACCGTGCCGTCGGCGGCGATCTGGACGAATTTGATACCGAGGCCCGGCCGCTGTGTCGCTTTTTTCGATTGCAGGAACCGTTCCGCTTCGATCTGGTCTTTCAAAGAATGTTGTTCGACACTGCCGGAATCGCCCTGGACCCGCTTCGGCCCTTTGGCGTTTTCGAAAATCGTGTCCTTGAGTTCCGAAGATTTTTGATCGTTATCGCCCCCGGAATCGGGAAGCGTCGACGTTCCGTCGTCGTTGAGCCGGACGGCCTTCGTGTCCCGGTGAAAGAAATCTTGGTCCATGTTGCGTTATGAAAGAGGGTGTTATCCCGAGTTCAAGATAATTTGTATCGGTAAATAATCCTCAAAACGTCATCGACCGACTTCGTAACCGCCTGTGGTAGATTCGATCCCGACAGAACCTGTGAAAGATGAACATAAGGGATCGACGTTGCGTTGACACGGCATTGAACTACGCCGCCGTCGGCTAGGACGAAAGCGTTGACTTCGTTGGCCGTTGATGTGCGGAAATTCACGCTGTTATACACCGTACTGAAATCGCTCGAAACGACGAGGCCGGTCTGGAACGCGCCCTCCGCCGTGACGGTCATTTTTCCATAATCGTCCGTGACGGCATAAATCGGCAGATAATACTTTCCGTCGTGGAAAAAGCCGGTCAAATAGTATCCGACGCTCGCCGAGGTCCAGTTCGAAACGGCGTAGGGCAAAATGCCCAAATCTTCGATTTCAACAGTCAGATTGGCTGGGTCGTCGAGGTTGCCGATCACGGCTTTCTGAAGATTGCAGCCGAAGGTGCCGTCATGATCGCCGGTTGAAAGTGTCACTAATATTTCGAGCTTGTTCTGCGCCGGACGGTACACCATGACCGGCTGTACCGCCGTGTTGACCGTCATTCCCTCGCGGCAAGTGAAGGTGATATCCTTCGTTCCGGCAGTGTTGCTCGTCCGGAAATTGTTGACGTAGGTCAGGTGAACGACATGTGTATCGCCGGATGCGGACTGCTTCGCCGCCTTGTAAACGACATTCCCGACCACGAGACCGCCGAAATAACTGCCGAGAACACCGGCGCAAACCGCGCCGCCGATTGCCTCGTTCGAGCGGGTCACGAGATTGTTTCGCCAGGTCCACGACGAACCGTTCGTTTTCCAGAGGCAGGTTCCGTCCGTCGTATGCTCCAGCAGATAGTTGACTGTTCCGCTCTGCCATGTCGCAGGTACGGCGGTCTCGGTCAGCGCAACGGAAAACTTGTCCGTCTTGATCGCATGAGAGCGGCCCACGCAAACCGACTTGACCGTTCCGACGCCGGTATTTTTGACGTATTCCAGTACGAATTCCTTCTTCGCCTTGTCGAAATAGCAGCGCTGGTCGACCGGAATCATTTCCTGCGTCGATTCGCTCATCAAGCCGCCGACGTTGTAAAACGAGACACCGTCGGCAAGCGAGGATTGATTGTCGCCGACGTAGGGCGGCAAGAAGGTGTCCTTCTTGATCTCTATGTCATGCGACATCGCGTAGATACCGAAGGCGGTCGGCAGCGTCCGGGCCTGAAAATTGAAGCCGGTTCGCGTGTTGCTCCGCAAAAGCGAATGCAAGGTTCCGGCGTTGAGCATGTCGTAAAAAACGTAACGCTCATAGGCTTCCGTGATCGCGTTCGACACGATTTGACGCTGCCGGACGTTGCCGCTGCTATCCTCGACGACGACCTCGATCTCGCCATGAAGTTTGAATTGTTCCATTTTTTGTCCTTTGCAATGATGGATTCGAACCGAGTCGGAAACGGTCATCGAATCGTCGTCCGGCCTTCCTTGAAGCGGCAAAACAGTGACCGAACGTGTTTCATCGCCCATTGACGCCGTTTCGGAAAATTGTCTTGGAAGCGGAGCCGCAACACCGTCGCCGAGGCCGCATTCTTCCATCGGCGTGTTGCCGACCAGCGGCAAGGTCTTGACGAAACTAAAATCGTCCGATATTCTTGACTGCTCCGACATGAGAATCGGAAGCGGCAAGGAAACGGAATCCGCGATTTCTGACGTTTCGACGGCGGCTTTCCCGTCAATCACGCCGCCGGAAAGACCGGGCCGAACGTCGAGCGTTTTTTCAATCGTCGTGATCCGTTCGACGGCCAAATCGAACTCGGCCTTGCGAATGACATGCTCCGGCTCCGTCGCGGCCCGCTTCAGATGAGGTTGCGAATATTGATCCATGAGCCTTTACCGATAGATGAGCAGGCCAACGAGCCTGCGGATTATTGAGGGCGAAGCCTTTTGTCCGCCCCGACTACGGGGCTAGGCCGTAACGATAACCAGGAGCGTCATGTTTTCGGGCAGAACGATGTCGGGCTTGAGCGTGATGGTGTTGACATCGGTCGGCTCCCACGAAACGCCGATGGGATTTTTCGCGCCGCCCGTCGTATCGAAAATCTGGATCGACGCGATGTTCGTCGTATTCAAATTGTGAACGACGGCATAGGTCGTCGCCTCGCCGTCGCAGGTCACCTCGACCACGGCGGGAGATCGCACCCCGGCCTCGGCGAGCGACTGGTCGACATACTTTTTGTTCGTGTAATGTTCGTCGGCAATCGGTTTCAGGGGCGTCCCACGATAACTCAGGTCCATTCCCTCGGTCGTAATCAGGTCGGTGAAAGCGACATTCGTCTCGGACATTTGTTTATTCTCCGATGGTTAAAAACGTACAATTGCGACTCCGGACATTGGAATCTCGTACACAATTTCACAGTAATCGAAAGATTGGTTATTTCTGTTGACACCGTGGCCGATCCGGTTCCCGGTCATGTCGTAAGTTTCGATCAAGGGCCGAAGCGAACCAAGTTTATGATTGACGGCCCAAACCTTCGACGGTTCAAGTTGCCGATGGACATAGGCGCCCTCGCCGAGATGCTTTTCGAGCAAACCGGCATTATGATTGATCGCATCAATGATGTTTTGAATTGTGGTTTCGCTCATGCTCTGCTCCTTCGCTCACTTCAAGAACCATATAGGAAGTGAAAGGCAAAAGTTTCTCACTAAAAATTTGAAAAACGGAAATTTTCTCGAAAAAACTACATCAAACGCCGGTTGGCCTGCCGATCCGACAAGCGGATGCGTTCCCGCCTCGGCGCCAGTTGTGTTTGTAAGGTTGAAAGTTCCGTGCCTTGAATCGAAGCGGCGACGGCACATCCGACGAGACAATCGAGCCAGTGATTATCAGGCCGGGAGGCGCGAATCTTCCATTCGTCGACCGTGCGCGAATAAGCCATCGTGCGAACCCGATATTCGGCGGTCAAATGTTCCGCGAGCAAACGATGCCGTTTCGGGTCATGTCCGTAGAGCGACAAGCAGCCGGGATCGCCCATCAAAATACCGAGCCGGGCATGTACGAAGGACTTCCAGTAGTTCGTGTCGATCAGGACGTGTCGAATCGGCCTGGCTCCCGTCGTACCGGGGATGCGCCAGTGCCTGCCGATGCGGTCGCCTTTTTGTTTTCGATGCTCGCTGAACGGAATGCTCGACGCGCCGACGTACTGGCCGTGCGACGGAAAAAGAATCGCAGCATGTTTCGACTGGCGGCAATACTGGTAGATGACGTCCGAAGTTTGGCCCCAGCCTGCGTCGATCATTGCCCGTTCGATACGCATTTCGGCGCCGTCGTCCCGAAAATAGACCCGGTCGATCCGTTCTTCCTCCAGATGGCATAGGGCCGAATAGATTGCCGCTTCCAAACCTGCGCCGCCGGTGACGTGCTTGATCGTTTTCTGGCAATCGCGCAACGTAAAATATTCACGATGCTGGTCTGGCCAGGTTCCATAGTCGATGATATATCCTGTAAAGTTCGGTTCCCAAGCAACCATCATCCAGAACAAAGCGTTCTGATGAACGTCGGTAAACATCGTCAGATGCTGGCAGCTTGACGGGATGATCATCCGCTGGTATCCGTTCGTTTTTTCGGCGATATCGTCGACGGTGAGCATTTCCTCGCCCAAATCCTCGACTTTCGGCTCGTTCTGATACTCGGCAAAAAACGCAAGTTCATCCCGGAATTTCAGGTTCATCGCGTTCTGGAGCGCGCTTAATTCGTCTGAATTGAAGCGTTCCGGCCACGCGACCAGCGATCCGGCGTCCATTTCGATTTGATGCGAACGATAGAATTCGGTCGCCACGCCGCCGTCGCCGTCGTTGCGCAAAGAATCGTTGCGAAGTTCGGCATATTTCGCCCAGAGTTTATCGTTCGTCGGAAACGAATAGACCAGCTTCGTTCGCTCGCCCTGCCATTCGGGATGCTTTTCACGGTCAAGTATCCGGCTGGCCATGTCGCCGGGCCGAATTACCGTACAGGCCATCAGACCGGCGATCTTCTTGCCCGGCCCCGCCATGCCAAGCACGTCCCCGGCCAGGATCGCTTCCCGGCGCTGCGATTGCGATCTCGACCATGCGGACTCGGTCGTTTGCGGGTCGTCGATCAAAACCAAGCCGGGCCGCTCCACACGCCCGTCGGGCCGGGCATGCTGCTGGCCCCGGATATCGCTGCCGTGCATTCCCGAACAGGAAATCACGACGCCGGACGCGTTCGAACCGGCAATGGTCGGCAGCACGACCTTGTCGGCGGACCATTCGATGCGGGTCGGCTGGCCGAGATATTTTTGACCTTTTTGCCGGTTTGAAATCCGCTCTAGGCACTTGACCGGATAACAGACTTCGGGGAAATCGGACTGGAGCAGAACATTCGTTTCAAGCCATGTCTTGATCGTTTCAAGAAGGCTTTGCGCGCGGTCGGCACTGGCTGCGATGAGGCAAACGAACGGCGCCGCGCCGGAAAGTGAAGCCCAAACGACCGCCGTTTGGCACAGCACGGTGTTATGCGTCGGGATGTAAGATTCCCCGGCCAAATAAAGCTGACTGGCCGAGGCGACCTGAATACAGCGTACCGGGACCGATGCGACGGGCTCGACCGATTTGATGTATCGCGTGTGACGATGTGGGTAGGATTCCGGCAACCGATAGACATACCCGTTGACCAACGATTCCGTTTTTCTCGTTTCCCAATAAAAGCCGTTATGGATGCGCCAAAGATGATCGCCGTCACAGACGATCTTCTCACCATCGGAAAAGACGACTTCATAACAGGGATGATCGTGCATGACCTCCGTCGCATAATCGACCTTGCACGGATCGCCGTTTTCATTCAAAACGAAATCGCCGACTTCGATCTCGCCCATCGTCTTCCAAAAGACAAAACCGTCTTTCGATGTGGGGATCGGCGTATCAAGGGCAAGTGCCTTGCCGCTTCCGCGCGGCATCGCCAAGGCGAACAGACCACCGTGACGCACAGAGCGTTCGATTTTCTCCATGACCCGAAGATGGTCGGGTGACCAGTTCAAATAGAAAACCTCGCTGAAATAGTTTTCGCAAAACGCCTTGAACGAATGCAGCGATTCGGCTTTTCGCTTCGGATCGGCAATCGGAGGCAGTTCGCCGATATCCTGTGCCGCGCGGACGGCTTCGATGTTTTTCAGCGTCTGGATACGCTTCTTTTCGACGTAATCCATCGGAGCCTGCTTCTCGCGGAAAAACTCCAGCGTGAGCCAAGCGGCATATTTGAACAGATTGATCGTCTTTTCCGTCCCGATGGCATAGCCCGCCCGGTTGCGGTGACGCCGAAGCCGATGCTCCGTCAGCACGGTTCCAAGTCCCGCCGTGTTGAGCAATCGCATCAGGTGGGCCGGTTTCAAAGACTGCGGATTGATTTTCTCATTCATGATTGTTTTGTCCTTCCGCTTGGGCGATGTAGGCGGTATATTGAATCAGGTTGATCATGCCGTCCACCGACAGCAATTCCCCCGCCTCGGCGATATCACGAACCTGTTGCTCCGTAATCAGACGCTGCCCGGCATTGGAAAGCAG
>JBEBTM010000217.1:0-7315 GCA_040393745.1 Thermogutta terrifontis
CCAACGCCGGCGGCTTCGGCGATGTCGAGAAGGCGGACGACGTCTTCTACCGAAATGAGATTCAGCCGCTGCAGCAGCGGTTCCTAGCGGTGAACGACTGGCTGGGTGTCGAAGTGGTGCGTTTCAGGGAGCGGTTAAAGGCGTAGCGGTATCACGACGTTCAGCCATCGTCGCAACAGCCGGTAGAGCTTCCGAGCGAGGAGCCATCAGCCAGAGCGCCTTTCTCCTCGACATAGGGTTCTTATCTTCGGGTAACGCATTTGGCCGAGCGGCTCCCAAAAGGTTAGAAGCGCGCGCGTAAAGCTCTGCTGCTTCCACCATCTCATTCTCCAACGTCGCAGCTAGAATGTTCTGGTCCGCTCGAAGCTCACGTACGCGACCTCTCCAGCGCGCTCTATGCACTTGGAGTTCACTTAGAAGTTCCATGTATAGCGCCGCTTCTCCAGCGTGCGCCACCTCGATCATCGAGCGGACATCGGAAAGCACACTCTCCTCAAATCGCGGAGCCCTCGAAACCGGATTTCGCTCCTTCGTGAGGCCGCCGGCCTGTATGGCGACGGCGTGCTGCTGCAAGAGGTATCGATAGCTGCGCTGGGCATAATCAGCGACCGTCGACATTGAGGAGGGCATTGTGGCCAGCCAGGCGCGTCGTTGGCGGGCGAGCCGAGTGTCTTCGAGATCCTTGGTCTGTCTAAGCTGAGCCAAAGCAAAATTTGCAGCATAGCTTGCCGCCAGAACTGCGACGCCGGCGGCTATGCTCTCTTGCCACTTCTGAACCGCCTTCAGGAGTACATGCTCAGGGTACCAGGTCCCCAGCAACGCGAGCAGCAGGAGAAGGACCGCCACCCCGCCTAATGCAACCTTGGCAACCATCTCCTGCGTGGACGAGCGCTTAGGGTCTATTCCGTCTCGCACCGGTTTGCCTCCGAGCATGATGGCGCTGAAAAGTCGATAGGGAGACGCCGCCGCTTTGTAGCGGGGGTCGGGTGTTAGCGCACCCGAGCCGCCGAGCCGTAACTCAGCACGTCAGGGGGTGCACGCCCCATTCGTCCCGCCACCGGCCAGACCGGCGGGCGCTACCTGTTGTTGAGTCGCCTATGTTTGCAACTACACTTACCCCCGTTCTTCCAGTTCGCCCTGTCGCACCATGGGTTGGCGGAAAGCGAAACCTGGCGCGCAGGCTGTGCGCCATGATCGAGGCCACGCCTCATGACCTATACGCCGAGCCGTTCGTTGGGATGGGCGGGGTCTTCTTCCGCCGTCGCAGCCGCCCGAAGTGCGAGATCATCAACGACTGGTCGGGCGAGGTGGCCAACCTGTTCCGCTGCATGCGGGCGCATCCGGCGGCGCTGACGGAACTTACGGCGTGGACCTTCAGCTGCCGGTCCGACTTCGAGCAGCTGCAGCGCGTGGACCCTTCGACGCTGACGGATCTGCAGCGCGCCGCGCGGTTCATCCAGCTGCAGAAGCTGGCGTTCGGCGGGAAGGTGAGGGGGCAGAGTTTCGGCGTGCGGACCGACGGGCCGGCGCGCTGGCGCTCGGGGCAGGTGACAGAGGATCTGCTGGCGGCCGCTGCTCGCCTGGAAGCCGTGACGATCGAGAACCTCGACTGGTCGGTCTTCCTTGCGCGTTACGATCGCCCTGGGGCGCTGTTCTATCTCGACCCGCCCTATTTCGGGTGCGAGGGCGACTATGGCGACGGCTTCGGCCGGGAGCAGTTCACGGCGATGGCCGACCAGCTGGCCGCCATGAAGGGGCGGTTCATCCTGTCCCTGAACGATCGGCCCGAGGTGCGCGAGATCTTCGGCGCCTTCGACATCGAGGGCGTGGGCACCCATTACGGCCTGGCCGGCCGAGGCGCTGCGGCCGCGCGCGAGGTGATCATCACCGGGGGCGGCTGACGCTTCTCCACAGTCCCGCGCAGGGTGTGGAACAAATGTAGAACAAACAGCTTGAGCCGTGACGGCCCGGCGCCCTAGAGCGGCGTCGGGTCGGTCAGCTGGTCTGGAGCTGCACCATGCAAACGAACGAAGGGCGGCAGACGCCGCCGAAGACGAAGCCGACGCGCGAGGATAGGGCGCTCGGCACATTGATGGCCATCTGGCAGCACGGCGAAGCCGCGCGCGCGGATCCGGTGCTGCTGAACATGCAGGCCAGGGTCGCGGCCGAACTGGCGCGGATCTCGCCCGAGGCGGCGGCCAAGGGCAGGGCGCTGTTCGAACGGCTGGCGGCGCGAGGCTGAGATGGCGACGCAGCTGCCGCACTATCTGCGCCCGCCCGAGGAATGGACCGCCGAGAACGTGACCGCGCGCGACGTGGTCGTCTGGCGCGATATCGTCGTGTCTGCCTTCTGCGAAGGGTGCCGCGTGACGCGGGAGATGAACGTCTGGCGCATCGGCGCGCGCCTGGCGGACGATCATCTCCAGGAGCTGCGCTTTCGGTGCGCCACGTGCGGCGTGTATCCGAGCGCGATCGAGATCTCGCGACGCGACGGCATGGCCGGCCAGAAGCTCCTGATGGTGCCGCTGAGACCTCGAGGCTGGGATGACGGTCACCGCGAGGATCAGGCCAGGGCGCTCCAGCGGGCGGAAGCGCGCTACAAGGCCAACCTAGAGAGGGAACAAAAGGCGTGGGCTCGGGCTGAGTCCGCGACCCGCAGGGAGTAGGCCAGGGTGTGCAACAACTATCGCCTCCACGTGCCGGCGAACCAGCTGGCGGCGCCGTTCGCAGCGCTCGGCCGACCGCTGACCATGCCCTTGAGCCGGCCGAACCTCGAGCCGGGCGACTACCGCATCGGCGATCGAGCGCCGATCGTGGTGGCGGGCGAAGACGGGCCGCAGCTGGAGATGACGCCCTGGGCGTGGAAGGCGCCGACGGGGCGGCCGGTCTTCAACTTCCGATCGGACGGCCGATCCTTCGCGGGCTCGACGCGCTGCCTGATCCCGGCCGACGGCTTCTATGAGTTCACGGAGCCGAAGGTCCAGGGCAAGAAGACGAAGTGGCTCTTCACCATGGCCGGCCAGCCGTGGTTCTGGATCCTGGGCATCGTCAAGGACGGCGCCTTCGCCATGCTGACGACCGAGCCCGGCCCCGACGTCGCGCCCTATCATGACCGTCAGATCGTGCTGCTGCCTCCGGACGCCGGCGTCCACTGGCTGGACCTGTCGGCCGCCCAGGACCTGATGCTCGCCCCATGCCCCGCCGGCGCCCTGGACGTGCGCCGAGTCTGGCCGGAGTAGGGCGCCGCCACCCCGGCCGAGGCCTCCCAGGCGGCCCAGCCCGCCGCGCCCCCAAACGCCGCGCTTTTCCCCCCGCCTCGCCCGCTGGCTTAATGTATCGAAATCGTTGCGTTTCAGGGCCGATCAAAAATCAAGAGCTGGCGGGCTAGGCGGACGCATTATTATCGCTCGGAGACCTTGCGTTTCCTTGCAGACGATCTGCATGTGTGCATGTTCTCCCGCCGCCTTGTGCCAACGGGAGCGGGCGCAAAGGAGAACAAGAAAGAATGGCCCGCGCTGACCTTCTAATAAGCTTAGTTCGCGCAGCGTCGAACGGAGATAGAAACGCTATCCGAGTAGCCGTGGAGGCGCTGGCGGCTGATGAGCGCGCAAAGAAGCATGGCGTGCTCGCGGACAGGCTTGTAAGGGCGTTAGGAAACAGCCGGTCGCAGTCTAGTGGGACACTTGTTTCTCCGGCAACCGAAAGCCCGTCATCTGGAAAAGACTTCCTTATCGAGACTCAGCCAACGAGGAGCTTCGATAGTCTTGTCCTTGATCTTAGCGTGAGGGCATCCCTAGACGAACTCATAGAAGAACAGCAACGTGCTGATATTCTTCGCTCATATGGTCTCCAACCTCGACACACAGTGCTTCTCTCCGGTCCGCCGGGCAATGGGAAGACAAGTGTTGCTGAAGCTGTCGCTTATAGCATGGCTCTCCCGTTGATGAGCGTTAGGTATGATGCCCTCATTGGCACCTACTTGGGGGAAACTAATCAACGACTGAGGAGAATGTTTGATTATGTGAGATCTATTCCCTGTGTCTTATTTTTCGACGAGTTCGATGCGGTAGGTAAGGAGCGCGGTGATAGCCAAGAAACTGGGGAGATTAAGCGTCTAGTCGCTAGTCTCCTTTTGCAGATGGACGCGTTGCCAAGTTACGTGATCGTGGTGGCTGCCACAAA
The DNA here is from genome assembly GCA_040393745.1 of Thermogutta terrifontis. GTDB lineage: Bacteria > Planctomycetota > Planctomycetia > Pirellulales > Thermoguttaceae > WRKP01. The sequence goes on from JBEBTM010000217.1 coordinate 4,183, forward strand.
CCATCCAGAATTGTTGGATCGAGCCGTTTGGAGAAGATTTGAACTAAAGCTAGAGCTTGCAGCGCCAAAACCAAATCAGCTTCTCGAGTTCATTTCCGCTGAAACAGGTGTGGCTCTGGAGGCGATCCCCGGTCTGAAAAAGGCTGTCCAGACGCTTTCGCTTCGCAGTTACGCAGAAGCCGCAGATTTTGTGATGGATGTGCGCCGAAGAACGGCGTTGGCTCTAGGCGCCATGAGCCCGGAAGCTGTAGTACTGACTCGGGCGCAAATATGGTCGCAGCGAGTCGGTGGGGCACATGGCGGTAGACAAGAGCAAACCGATTCTCGTGTTCAAGAGTCCGGTTCCAGAGGGCAGGAAGAAGGGCGCGCCTCCCAAGATGCCCTTTCCCGCAGGGGCTTCGCAGTCTGAGCGCGACAGCCGGCTTGGGCCTAAATTCGATAGGCTCCGAAAAGCTGTAGCTGGCGAGGTCGACCTTGGGTCATTCAGAACCGATCCCTTAGCCTTAGCGCCGGAAACAATATTGGTGTTTGAGTTGACGGGCTCGCACGTCGCCTTCAGCGGCGCGTTCGATAACGTGGACGGTCTCGAGATATTTGGCGAGGAAGAGGGAGGATTCGAAGATCCAGTCGACGGCGAGGAAGCTGGCTTTTTGTATCTCACGATCCCCGATGAGGCGGCGATCAAGCAGCTCTTGTCTCTATGGGATTTGTATAAGTCGAAAAAAGCTCTGCCCGCGAGGCATAAGGGTTGGGCGAGCGTATTTGACGCGGTTCATGATATAAGACGCTGGGGGCCGCAAGATCGCGTATCGGATTTCGATCGCGAGGCCATTGCGGACGCTGCAGCGGCGGGCCTGCCTGTCCGACTCGAAGTTGAACTCACCTACTTCAAGCATGCAGCGAGGCGAGCGGCTTCAAGAGCGGCGCTTGAACAAGAAGTCCGGCAGAGTGGTGGCGTCGTTGTAAAGAGAGGATTTGTTCCACAGATCGCCTATGATGCAATCCTGATTGAAGTACCGGCTGCGGTGGCGAGCAGTATTGGGCAGTTGGCCTCTGGCAGCTTGGCGCACCAGCCTGACGTCTTCGCGATCCGGCCGCAGAGCCTCTACTCAGGCTTCGAGGTCGAGCCGGGTGATGTGTCGACCCCAGCATTATCTATCCCAACGCTTGAGCCCATCCTCGCCGTCATTGATGGTGTCCCGGTGAGCTCTCACCCGCTACTGCGCAATCATCTCATTCTCGCCGACCCAGATGATCTCTCTCGACGCTCCGTTGGCGAACGAATTCATGGCACAGCCATGGCGTCATTGGCTGTGTGGGGAGACCTGGCAGACTCGCCGCATCCGCTGCCCCGTAAAGTTGTCGCACGGCCGCTAACGTATGCGCCGGCTGGGCAGCAAGAGCGCTTTCCAGAGGATTCGCTGATCGTGGACGACCTGGTTCGTGCGGTCCGCGAGATGCTGGATGAAGATGTGCCAGGAGGGCCAAGTCACCCCTCTGTTACTATTATTAACCTTTCCCTGGGTGATGCCAATCGGCCGTTTTTTGGTCGTATGTCAGCCTGGGCAAGAGCGGTTGACTGGCTCTCGTTCAAATATGGCGTGCTCTTTGTAATCTCTGCAGGCAACATCGACACTCTAGAAATACCCAGCGCGCATGATTGTGATCATTACGCGACCTTGGCGGGCACGGCCCGCACTAGAGCGACTGTGGAGGGGATGCGGGACGCACTCCCATATCGCACTCTAATCGCTCCGGCCGAGGCAGTGAACGCCATGACTGTGGGTGCGAGCCATGAGGGGGCGGGAAATCACCCACCTTCGATCGGCGTCGATAATCATGACCCGGTCCTTGATGAAGGCTTCCCGTCGCCCGTGTCGAGGCATGGGCCAGGGTTCCGGCGGTCAGTTAAGCCAGATATTCTAATGCCTGGCGGAAAGCTGCGGGGACGCGCCAACATGGTGGCTCGGCCCGCGCTGTTGCGCTTCATTGGCGCAAACCAATTTGGGGGCCTACAGGTAGCCGGGTCCGACGGCATCGCAACATCATGGTCGGGAGCGACCAGTGGTGCTGCTGCATTGGCTTCGCGCGCTGCACATCAAATTTATGACGCGCTCTCAGAAGCGTATGGAACTGCTTTCACTGGAATTGATAAGGCGCATCAGGCCCTCGTAATCAAATCTCTGCTGATCCATCGCGCTTCTATAAACTCGGACAGTCGCTCTCTTGTAGAGGAAATATTCGGCCCTCCTGATACAAAGTATTCTCACCGAAGAAAGGCAAACGTCCTGCGGCTGTTTGGCTATGGTCGGCCGAACGTCGACGAGAGTATCGCCTGCGCGGTGAGCCGAGCATCTGTATGGGGCCATGGAGTGCTTGGTGAGGACGAGGGATTGTCCTTCGAACTGCCAATCCCTGATGCACTATTTGGCAACAACACCGAGCGAAGAGTGAGTGCCACGTTGTCGTGGTTCAGTCCGGTTGAACCAAGTCGGCGTGCCTACAAATCGGTGCGGCTTCAAATCGAAGAGCCAGTTAATCTAGGCTCCGTAGGAATCAAGCCTCATGCGGGGCAGGCGGCCAGGGTGACGTCGGAAGCCGGCTCCACTTTTCATAGGGCCTGGAGCGGGACGGTTAAGCGAAACGCCTCGGGTCTTATGAGCTTACAGCTCAAGGTCAGCCGGAAGCCCGACTCCGCTGACGGTCTACCTGATCTTATCCCATTTGGGCTGGTGGCGACTGTGGAGGCTCTTGGCGCCACCCTGCCTGTATATGAGCAGGTAAAGACCCGGCTGACCGTCCCAGTTCCCGCCCCAGTGCCGCTGCCCGCCCGCCCTTGAGCGGATGCGTTCAACCATGCTCGCCATCGGCTCCGGCTTTGCCTTGGTTTGGGATCAGAGGGTCGGAGTTTCGCACCTCTCCGCCAGCCATGGTTCAACCGCGGCTAGGTATCTTGTCGGCGACTTCTCTGCAGCGAGTGCCGCCCAGTCTGGCTGAACGGTTGGATGGGAAGCGGTCGTATGTCACCGCCGCCGAGATACATACAGTTGAGCGTGAATATGTTATTGAAAACAAAAAGAAATCAATCTGACTTTTAATCAGAGGGTCCTCGGTTCGAGCCCGAGGGGGCGTA
>JBEBTM010000218.1:0-7311 GCA_040393745.1 Thermogutta terrifontis
ACGGATATCAGCCATCGTCGATTTCTGATCAACGATGAATATATTCACTGAAACGTAAATCCATTTTGGCGGAGCGACCGCCACGAAAGGAGGTGTTCGATGATAACGGCAATCGTCGGTACGATCATTTGGCTCCTTCCATTCATTCTCTATTTGCTCTTCTTCCATGATCCACCGAACTTGAGAATCGTCTGGAGTTTCATCACCATCATATTCACGTGGCAGGATTGGTCGCGTGAATCATCTTCGGTGTCCTAAAAGGGGCTGTGTGATTATCCGGTCCGCAGTTTTTGAAAACGTTTTTCCGTTTGCGTCGACTGCTGCGAAACCAGGCATTCTCTGGGCGAAGTCGCAAGTGTCTTCACTGTGGCAAACTGTTTACCATGACGGAATGCACGCCCTGTACTGAACGCACGCACCGTTGCGGGTGATCGGACCTCAGGAGTGTTTTCCCATAGATATCACTTTCATTTAACAGAGAGATTCCCATGACCAAAAAACCTCAAAACGACGACTTTTCCCGCAAAGTCGGTGTCGTGACGGAAAATGTCACGCGGGCAGCCATCGCGACCGGCGCCGTTGTGGTGGAAAAAACCATGGACGCGGCATCCGCCATCGGCAAGGTGGCAGGAACCGTTGCCGAATCGAAACCGGTGAAAGGCGCCGTGTCTTACGTGCAAGATACGGCATCCCAGGCGGTCGATTATCTTACCGGAAAATCCGAAGAATCGACGGCGAAAGATGAATCCAAGAAGCACAATAGCGGTCCGTCGGGTAAATCGCAAAGTACCGCGAAGAAGCATCGAAAGCCGAGGTCGGCCACGACGGAGGTAAAGGCTTCGAAATCCGTTCCCCGCAGACGAAAATCGAAGCCCGCGGCAACGAGCAAGACCAAGTCGAAACGCTAAAATCGACATGATTGTGGTAAAGAAGCGCCGGCGCGGAACCGGAACAGATCGTTTCGGCTCGCACGCCGGCCCCCGTTGATTGTTTTTAATTCTTGAAGCGACGGGTGAATTTCAATGTCGTACGAATTAAGAAAATGCTGAAACAAAATATTGATTTTTCATGTCGTGAGAACGGTTAAGCGGAGAAAAACCGAGTTTTTGCGCGATCGAACAATCGTCTCATGACGTTTCCCGGATCATTGCTCGGGCATGATTGGAGGAACCGCGATGCGATATGCCACTTTTCTTTATTTACCGTCACTATTGTTCCTTGGGAGCATCATGGCCGGGTGTCGTCCTGGAACGCCCGTGCCGCCCCGGATTCCTCCAAGCGTCGTGATCGCGGAAGCCCAATCGCGTGAAGTTCAATCGTTTATTGAAACGACCGGCCATGCCGATGCAAATCAGTTCGTTAAGATTCCGGCACGCGTTTCGGGATACTTGCAGGAAATCCGGTACAAGTCGGGGGACATGGTCACGGCGGGCACGCCACTCTTTTTGATCGAGCCGGGTCAGTATCAAGCGCAAGTCGATGCCGCCGAGGCGAACCTGGCCGCTGCCAAGGCACAACTCGAACTTGCGGAAGCCAATTTGAGTCGGACCAAAGATTTATTCGCTCAAAACGCCTTGACCCGGGCCGATTTGGATACCGATACGGCGAAGCGGAACGTCGCCGCGGCGAGCGTCCTGCAAATGGAGGCCGCACTCAAGACGGCCAAGATCGACTTGGCCTACACGGATGTACGGAGTCCGATCTTCGGAAAGGTCGATCGAAATTCATTCGACATCGGAAACATGGTCGGTCCGGAGGGGCCGAATAACATTTTGACGACTGTGGCCCGACTGCACCCGATAACGATTACGTTCGAAATCAGCGACACCCAGTTCAACGATGTCCGGCAAGAAGCCAGAAAGGATCCGAGCTCCGAAACAAAGGCGCTCATCGAGAAGATTGAACAAATCGAACATGAAATCAACAAGGAAGCCGACTCTGGGGCGGTGGCGGTAAATGAGCCCTCGAAAACTTCGAATTTGAACGTACTCGACCGATTCCATCTTCCGTTCGAAGTCGGGATCATCAAGGGAAACGCACCGAATATCGGTGAATACCCGTTCAAAGGCGTTCTCACGATGGCGAGCAATGTGATCGACCGTTCGACCGGGACGATTTTGTTACAAGGTTCGGTGCCGAACGAAAATTACGATATCTACCCGGGCCAGATTTGCCGTTTGCGGGTTCCGCTCTGGAAAATTCCGGATGCCGTGGTCGTGGAAGAGGAGGCGATCGCCAGCGATTTGAATCGCAAATACATGTTCGTCGTTGATGAGAAGAACATTGTAAAACGCCGTAACGTTGAAATCGGTGATTTGCAACCCGACAACATGTGTGTCATCACCAAAGGACTCAAAGCCGGTGAAAAGTACGTCAAAATCGGCTTGCAAAAGGTTCACGACGGGGACGAAGTAAAACCGGTGAAGGAAGGAGGCGCCCCATGAACATTTCCCATTTTTTCATCGACAGGCCGATTTTCTCTTGCGTGATTTCGCTGATCATTCTCTTGATGGGCATAGTCGCGTTTTTCATGCTTCCCGTGGCGCAGTTTCCTGATATCGTACCGCCGACGGTCTTGATTCAGGCGACGTATCCGGGAGCGAGCGCGGAAACGCTTGTCGATACGGTGGCGCTGCCGATCGAAAAGCAGATCAACGGTGTCGATCGGATGATCTACATGTCGACCGCGTGTACCAGCGACGGAACCATGGAAATGCATGTCACGTTCGAGGTCGGGACGGACCCCGACATGGCGACCGTTCTCGTGCAAAATCGGGTCAAGATCGCGGAACCCGTCCTGCCTCCGGAAGTCACCCGGCAGGGAATCACGGTCAAAAAAAGTTCGCCGAACATTGTCATCGCACTTAACTTCTTCGATCCGGCGGATCGTGAAGCCCAGCGAAACGGGACGTTCAAGATGACCGACGAGGAAAAGAAATCGAAAGAACTCTATCTCTCGAATTTTGTGTCGAGCAAGGTCAAGGACACGCTGGCGAGGGTCAGTGGCGTTGGCGAAGTCACCGTTTACGACATGATGGATTTCAGCATGCGAATCTGGCTCAACCCGGAAATTCTCGCGGCGCGTCAAATATCCGTTCGAGAAATCGAGGCGGCTCTTGCCGAACAAAACGTCCAGGTCGCGTCCGGACGAGTCGGCGAACCCCCGATACCGAAAGGGACGGTCCGGAACATCGTTCTGACGACCTTGGGGCGTTTGAGCGATGAAAAACAGTTCGAAAACATCGTATTGCGAACCAACGAGGACGGAAGCCTGCTTCGTCTCAAGGATGTCGCGAAAATCGAACTCGGAGCCATAACGTACGCGATTTCGTCCCAGCTCGACGGGATTCCGACGTCGTCCGTCGCGATTTACCAGAACCCCGGGGCGAATTCGTTACAAGTTGCCGACAATGTCGCCAAGACGATCGATCAACTCAAGCCGCTCTTCGGTAACGAGGTGCAGGCGGAAGTCAGTTACGACGCAACACAGTATGTGCGCGTCTCGATCGAAGAAGTCGAAAAAACGCTCGCGGCCGCCGTCGTGATCGTGGTGCTGATCGTCTTCTTATTCCTGCAGGACTGGAGAGCGGCCCTGATTCCGACACTGACGATTCCCGTTTCTCTGGTCGGCACGTTTTTTCTGATGTGGATGATCGGCTTCACGGTCAACACGCTCACGTTGTTCGGACTGATTCTCGTCATCGGGATCGTCGTCGATGACGCGGTCATCGTTGTCGAAAATACGCAGCGGATCATCGATTCGGAGGGACTCGACGCAAGGACCGCGGCCCGCAAGGCGATGGATGAGGTTTCCGGACCGATCATCGCGACGACATTCGTGTTGATGTCGATTTTCATCCCCACCTCGATGGTTCCCGGCATCGTCGGCGAGATTTACCGCCAGTTTGCGCTGACAATTGCCGGGGCAGTCTGCATCTCGGCGATATGCGCGTTGACCTTTGCTCCTGCCCTGGCGGCGATCCTGTTGCGAAAAGGGTTCCCGGACGAAAAAAAGAATTTTTTCTTCCGCGGTTTCAATTTTGGTTTCAACGGGTACGCCAATTTCTACCTGAGAACGGTCAAGGGAATCATCGCGGGCCGGTATGTCGTTTTCGCTCTTTGGTTCATTTTACTGTTCGGGATCTACAGTGCGTTCAACTTTCTGCCGAGCGGGTTCATTCCAAACGAGGACCAGGGAGTGATGTTCATCGACGTCCGACTTCCGGAAGGCTCGTCGCAGGAACGGACGCAACAGGTTCTCGACAAAATGCAGGCGATGTTCGACAAGGACATGGAAGGGATTGAAGGAGTTACCCTGGTCAACGGTTTTTCATTGCTCGATACGGCCCAGGCGTCCAATACGGCCCTGGGAATTCTCGTACTGAATCCATGGACGGAACGATATCCGACGCTTTTTGAACGTTTCAAAAGCGCCGTCGGAATCAAGGCCGCTCAAGGCCGTCCCGACGGTTCGAATGAGACGCTCGAGACCTTGCAAGGAAAATGGATGATGCGATTCACGGAGATTCCCGAAGCGGCAATCCTGTTGTTTCCACCGCCTCCGATCATCGGAATCGGTTTTACAGGCGGTGTCGAGTATCAACTGCTCGACCAGGGAAACAACGGAATCGATGCAACGTACTCCGCCGCCGTCGATTTCGTTCAACGAGCTCAAAAAACCGGTAAGTTCGCTCATGTCGTGACAACCTTCAACCCCTACGCCCCGAGGCTCTATCTTGATATCGATCGCGACAAGGTCAAGAAGATGGGGTGTACGCTTGATGAGGTCTTCGGAACCTTGGAGGGATATTTCGGTTCGGTGTACGTCAACGATTTCAATCGTTTCGATAACGTATACCATGTCGTGGTGCAGGCCGAGCAGGATTATCGCGTGGTTGCGGACCAGACGCTCGATCTGAAATTCAAAAATCCGGAGGGGAGGATGGTCCCGATGCGGTCGGTCGCCGAAATTCGTGAAACGGTCGGACCGCAGTTGTTGCCCCGGTTTCAGCTTTATCCGACGGCGTATGTACAAGGACAGCTTGCATCGGGGGTCAGCACCGGCGAAGCTGTCCAAACGATGAAAGATTTATCCCGGGATTTGCCGAGCGGCTTCGGATACGGCTGGACCGGCATGACCTACCAGGAGACCGCCGTCGGAAGCGTAACGATGATCGTGTTCGCGCTGTCCGTAACATTTGCGTTCCTCGTCCTGGCGGCGCAATATGAAAGCTGGTCGTCGCCGATCATCATCCTGATGGCCGTTCCGCTTGGAATCGGCGGCGCGCTTCTCGCCGTCTTCCTGCGAGGAATCGACGTGAACATCTACACGCAGATCGGTTTCATCCTGATGGTCGGTCTTTCGGCAAAGAATGCGATTTTGATTACGGAATTTGCTTCGGAACGGCGAAAAGCGGGTGAACCGTTCGTCCAGGCGGCCTATGAAGCGGGGCGATTGCGACTTCGGCCGATCATGATGACGTCGTTTGCCTTCATTTTGGGGATCGTTCCATTAATGATCGCGACGGGAGCCGGAGCGGTCAGCCGCCATGCGATCGGTACGCCGGTCTTCGGCGGCATGCTCACGGAAACGCTCGTCGGAATTTATGTTACGCCGGTACTGTTCGTGCTGCTGTCGACTTGGGCCGAAACCCTGGGACAAGTGTCCGGGAGGATATCCGGTGAAAAACGTTCTTTGTCGTGATTTGTGTTTGAGTTTCGAACGTCCTGTTCTCCACGGTCTTCGGCGTTAGGCTTCCATGAAAACACGGTATTTACGAAAGGAATATAACGAACACACCGAATTTGATCCCATTCTTCTATCCGAGCGTCCCATAGGTATGCGCACCTGAATTACCGTTCCATGAATTCCATCTTTTTTTCCAAACAATGAAGCCCCGGAGTCTGTTATTCCGCTCCACCTGACTCCCCTTCCGTATAGGAAACGTGTCGAATGGGAGCCGGGCCTTCGGCGGCACTGCGAGGTGGCAGTGCCGCGGCGGAATTCGTTCTCGGTCGACTCATCGGCGGCGGGGGCGTTTCCAGCGAAGCATCGTCGGCGTAAGACGGCTGCGCGGCGGCCGCTTCCGGGGCGGAGGAATATTCACCGGCATAGGGATCAACCGGCGATTCCTGGGAAGGATAAGGCCGACGCAACGGGTTGACACCGGCAGTTTCCGCGGAAACCGGTGAAGACTCCGGCGGCGGTTGCGCGCCCGATCGATCCGTAAAGGCCGACGGGGTGCGATGTCCGACCGTGGCCCCTGTTGCCGGAGAGGCATATTGCGGTCGGCTGTGATCCGGTTGGTTCGGCATGAGAGCGTCCGTCTTGGGAAGCTCGATGAGAGTGCCGACGAATTGATAATGACTCACGCTTGACCCCACCGTTTCCGAGGCATATTCGCCGATCATGCCGTTGAGCGAAACCACGGCGGCAACCATTTCATCGCACAATTGACCCTGTCGGTTCGCAGCGCCCACCAAATTGCCGCTGTCACCGCCGCGGGTTTGCATTTTGGCAAGCAGATTGATCGACAGCGTCGCGGAAGAAACCTGCGAAGCGACCAACTGCTCCTGGAGTGGAATCATGCGTCCTAGATGTTGCGAACGTTGGGAGCGGGCGAGCTTTTCGGCGTGCGTCGTGTAATCCTTGAAGACGGGATAATCGCAGGGAATCGGCAGCGTCTCTTCCGTGAACGCCGTTGGTTTGTGGCGTTTGATCTGCTCGGCAAGCTGCCATTGTCCCTTGATGACGTCCAATTCCGCCGCCCGCCGCTGCTGGTTAGCCATGCTGAACGCCGTTGAGAGCACTTCGTCCATACTGTTGGCACTGCTCCACTTACTCAGATTTTGCTCCGTAAAAATCCGGAAATTGTACGTCGCCAGTTTTCCGGAAAGAGTCCAGTATGCCTGAAGAAGCTGCTTGCGCGCCTGGGTGCCGCGAACACCCTCCAAGAGGTCTCCAACGGAGTACGGCTTGCCCTTGATCGCCGAATTCTTGTCCATGGGCGTGACAAAAAACGCGGCGAAATGATTGTCCTTTGGGGCGATGGAACGCAGCAGTTCGGGTTTCTCGGCAAGCTGAGCGGCACTGGATGGGCCGAGCGGCTTCGGCGGGGGCGTCATGCCGCCCGGTTGCGTGTTTGCCAGCGAAGCCGTCCGTGGTGAATGCGAAGCGTGATCGGCATGGCGGGGCTGCGGGGCAGAAGCTGCGTAAGGATCTGCCGTCGAAGGTGCTGCATAAGATGGCGCCACGCCGGAATGGGTGCCGCTTGATGTGCCTAATGCGGGGCCGCCAAAAGGGTCTGATGC
>JBEBTM010000219.1:0-7304 GCA_040393745.1 Thermogutta terrifontis
GTGGCAACGCCCGAATCGGCTTCTTTGGCTTTTTCGTCCGATGCGGTTGGCGATGCAAGGGATTCGGCTCCCGGACGTTCGAGGAAGAGCATGGAGCGATCCGCGAAGGTGTCCCGGTGCTTTTCATCTTTCGCTTCAAGGTTCGCGGACATCCAAGCGGGAATACCGTCTCCGGCAAAGGTCGTTTCCGAATAGATACTGCCCCGGGTCAGCGGACCTGTTCCGGCAATCCAAAGGTTTCGTGCCGTACTGTCCCCTTGATTATTGCCGGATGCCCAAAGGGGCCTGCCCGTGCGGCGATTGTAGGCGAAGGCTGCAATTTTGGCCACGCCGCGCTGGCGGGTTCGCTTGATAAACGGGATTTCCGGAATCGTGGCCGCCGAAAAATCCGTACCGGGAATCGACGGCATGGTAAAAGCGGGAATTCCGATGAGCATGTCGTCGCGGTCCGTTCCGATGGCTCCGGCGCGAATTTCGACGACATAATCGGCGTCTTCCCGATAGTCACAGAGGATACCGCCGCTGGCCGCCATGTGTTGGCGCAAGGCCATGACAAGGTATTTGTTGTCCGTGGCTTCGGTGACGGCGTCCGATTTCAAGAAGATTTTCTTCTCATTTAACGGCGAGAAGTCGATTTCGCCCACGGCCCGGTCGATGGCGTTGCTGATCAGGAGTTGTTCGGTTCCGGTCCTTGAAGAGTCGCTCCATCGGGTGGTTCCACAGCCGGACAAAGCAAGAGCGCAAACCGCGAAAAACAATGCAGTTCGAGCGAGTCGGCAATGGTGAACACGGAATCGGGGCATTGGGGGCGGAAAAAGAAGCCGGTCATTGGGAAAAATAAACGGGGGAGTATAGCGACTTTTTCCGCCAGGGTAAAGAGGGAATTCGTGACTGCTGTTTGAGTGGAATCCCACTACCGTTTGCTTTGCACGGTCTGCTCGTAACGGCGAACTTCGTCAAGCCAGGCAGTGCCAACGGGAACTTTGTTTCGATCGCAGTATTCGTCCCAAACGGGCCCGAACGGCATCGATTTGAGCTCTTCCAGTACAGCCAAACGGCGGGTGTAGTCGCCTTCAAGTTCCCAGCGTCTCAGATCCCCCAGCGGTTCAAGCATCGCGGCCAGCAGACTCTTGAGCATGGCCCGGGTGCCAATGGTCCATGCGGCAATGCGGTTGATCGTGGCGTCGAAGAAATCCAAACCGATGTGGACACGGTCGAGGAAATTGTTGCGAACGAGTTCCTCGGCAATGGCACGGAGATCGTCATTCCAAATCACGACATGGTCGCTATCCCAGCGGACGGGCCGACTGACGTGAAGCAGCATTTCCTTACCGAAGAGCATACAGGAGGAAATTTTGTCCGCGATGCCCTCGGTAGGATGGAAATGACCCGCGTCAAGGCAGAGCAACTTATCGGTGGTCAATGTATAACCCATGCAGAATTCGTGAGATCCGACGACATAGGTTTCGCTGCCGATACCGAAAAGCTTGCTTTCCAGGGCGTCCAGTTCGTGGCGGGGATTGATTTCCTCGGCAAAAATTTCGTCCAGGGATTCCTTCATCCGCTTTCTGGGGGCCAAACGGTCGACGGGAATGTCTTTGTAGCCGTCGGGCATCCAGAAATTGACCACCGAGGGCGTTTTGAGCTTTTTGCCCATCTCAGCGGCGATTCTCCGGCAAGCGATGCCGTGGCGAATCCAGAATTTGCGGATTTTCTTGTCATGATTTGAAAGCGTAAATCCATCCTCGGCATAAGGATGCGAGAAATATGTCGGGTTGAAGTCCAAGCCCAACCCGAGTCGCTTGGCCCAGTCGATCCAGCCCTCGAAATGTTCAGGGCCGATTTCGTCTCGATCGACTTTTTTGCCGCCGTTTTCGAGGTAAATCGCATGGAGGTTGAATCGATGTGTGCCGGGGATCAACCTGAACGCAATCTCGGCATCTTGACGTAACTCCTCGGGTGTTCTGGCTTTGCCGGGGTAGTTTCCCGTGGCCAGGATGCCTCCGCCTGTGAGTCCGGCCGTGGATTCGAAGCCGCCGACGTCGTCACCTTGCCAGCAGTGGAGGGAAATCTTTACCGCCGCGAGCTTCTGCATGGCCTTTTCGACATCCACACCTAGGTCCTGATAACGTTGCTTGGCACACTCGAAGGCTTTTTGGGTCAAGCTCATGTTTTTTTTCCTTTTTGCTGAAATGAGGCAAGTTTTCGGGAAATAACTGAATAGTTGCGGCGATTTTGTCGATTGTACCGAGTAGTTGAGGGTTTCCACCTTCATGCCAAATCAAGGAGTGTCCTTTGAAAACGAAAACACCGACGCAAAAAATCGTGTCGTTCCTGTTACTGCTGGTTCTTTTGAGTCCGGCGGTGTCGTCGATCGGCTGCGCTTGGATGTCCAAGGACGGTAAAAGCCCCAGCCTGTTCGCTCCGAAGGAAAAGAAGCGTTCGCGCCATGCGGACAAACCGAAAAAGGAGGAGGGTGTACCGCAAACCGTGGGCGACTTTTTGGCAATGCCCCGGAATGACGTTTTGTAATGTCGAGTGATGCCCCGACCCGAAGTGCCATCATACGATAATCGAGAAAGGTTTTCAAGATCGGAGACGAAGATGAGCGTGTTTGATTTTTACAAATCGTTGCCGTCGATCTTTGTTGTCGCGATTCTTCTTGCGGGAATTTCCGGCTGTGCGGCTTCCGGGAGTGCGACGAACCGGCCGGCGAAGCATCCTGACACGCCGATGACGATGGGCAGTGTCATGGACATGGAACGGCCGGGCGTGTATTGAATCCGGGTCACACTCCGGTTTGGAGGCGGTGTTCGATCTTTTGAATCGCTTCGGAGATGGAAATATCGCCCATTTCAGAATGGATCGGATGGTCCGTATCGACCCACTGGTCGACTTTCTGTTGCGCGGCGACCACGGTGCTGTGCGAGCGGTTGCCGAAGTATTTGCCGATCTCGGAGAGAGCAGACCGGGTGTACTTCCGGGCAAGCCACATCGCCAGCATCCGGGGAGCCGTGACCAGTTTGGCCCGACTCTTCGACTGAATCGCCTCCTCGGTCAGACCGAATGTGTCGCAAACGGCCTTTTCAATGTCCCGGAGCCTCACGTCACGGCGGTTGTTTCGAATCAAATCGGCCAGGATTTTTTCCGCCTGTTCCACGGTCACGGATTCGTCCGAAGACAAACACTGAGCATGGAGTCGATTCAACGCTCCCAAAAGTTGTCGGGCATGGGCACCGAGCCGGGATGCGACCAATCGGCAAACATCGTCGCCGATGGGCAGTTCACGCTGCCCGACCATGTTCCGAAAAATCCGCAATGCCATCTCGCGTTCCGGCTGATCGATGGGGCACACGATTCCCGCCTCAAGACGGCAGATGATTTCCGAGCGTAAAACCGTATGTTCCTTCAGCGGACGGTCTCCCGTAACGACGATCTGGACGCCTCGGTTTTTAAGCTGGTCAAGGACATTCAAAAATTCGCCCTGGGTCACTTTGCCGGAGAGATATTGGATGTCGTCGAGAATGAAAAGCGAAATATCCTTGAATTTAGCGCGAAATTCCTGGAGGCCGCTCCGGGAAGAGCCGGGCAGGATGTTGGAAAGGAACGAGGACACGAAATCCTCGGCCCGGAGATAGAGCGGCGGTTTTCGGCCCCGGATTCGGCGAACGGCGGACCAGATTCCTTCGACGAGGTGTGTTTTGCCAACGCTCGTGGGACCGAAGATGTAAATCGGATTGATCTGGGCGGGATGGTTGATCGCCAAATCAGCGGCCCGCATGGCGAATTCGTTGGAAGTGCCCCGTACGAAGGTTTCCAGCGAGGCGAATTGTCGACCCCGGGTGCCATCCGAACGTACCCGCGACGGATTCGTCTTGCACGGCGACGCTGCGGAACCCGCCATCAAAGGGCTCCCCGGTCGCTGGGCCAGCGGCGTGATGGCGGAGTCGAATTTGACGACTTCGTCCAAATGGTTCGGATCAATACTGGGCCGAACATTCTGTAGCACAAAATGCGGATTGATTCCGACCGGGCCGCCGGTCGGCAATTCCGAACCGCCCGCAGTTGTAATCACCGTTGCGGGAAGCAGTCGCATTACGGTCAAGGCTGGTGTTTGTGATGGCTTTTCAAGCAACGTCGAAGCCAAGACGAAACGGCAAGGGCGGCTTTGCCCGAGAACATTACGGCAGGCTTGGTCGACTTCCTTCTGGAAGTTGCTTCGAGCCCAGTCCACGGCGAAGGGGTTTTTCAGTCCGAAGATCACCTGTTCATTTTCATAACACAGAACAGTCCCGGCGCCGAACCAGCGTGCGGTGAGCTGAGGTCCGAGAACCTCTGCCAGGGCGTCGAGCAGTTGTTGTTCTGTCGCTTTTTCGTGAACCTTCACGGTCTCCTCGACGTACTCCATTACTAGAGCCATATTCTTGGTAAGCGGATAACGACCGGGAATCGGGTTTTCGTCGTTTCGTTCGAGCGGGAAGAAACCGCCACAAAACAGGCCCGAAGTCTCGGATGGGATGTGATGGGGAAGGGGGATGGGACAGGCGAAGAGATCATCGTCGACCTGCAAGCACGATTGTATTCATCGGCGATTTATTGTCAAACATCAAAGGGGCCGCACCGTGCTTTTCCCTGCGATTTTTCGTCGTAACATCTGGAATTTCCGGGTATTCGGAATCTCTTTTCTTTTCGGAAGTTTTTCGGAAATTTATCGGGAAAGTCTCAAGAAAAGGGGAAAACCTGTCGCCAGTCGAGTCGGGATTTCGTGCCGCGGGAAATCCAAACGTGTGGTTGAATCTCGCAAACTCCAAAACGCACACAAGATAAAATCAAAAGCAAGTCGGTGGGGAATTTTTGCTTCCGGACCGTCCGACGGAAAGCGGCTCTTTAGTATTTTTGCACGATAAGCATGACGCTTTTGCACGAAAGACGGAGAGTTTGCCGGTTAGGCGAGATAGCCGTTTTCCGCTTATCATAACCGGCAAAAAGTGAGCGCAACGTCCCTTTTGCAGGATACTTCCATGAGCGGAAGCTCCCGTCTTTCATGAATGCAACACCTGCTTGGCAGAGACTAATCCGGAATTGTACTGGCACGGGGAGCGAATTTGACCTGGTCACAGATTCGGTAGACATTCCCGTTTTGAATCTGTCCGGTCACGGCGGTGATCGCTTCCATGACATGTCCGTAATGAAGGTTGTCGGCCGGAGCCAACTCGATATCGATATCGGCCTTGTCAGGTCCACCTCGCCGTGTGACTTCACGGAGAACCCGTCCACGCAATTCGCGGAAACTGGTTCCAAGGGGATCATCGCCATAGTACATACCCGCCAAGGTTCCGTCTTCATTGGCCCGCATTCGAATACGAATCGGTTCGGGCGGATCAACATCCAAAGGCTGCGATGGGGCCGCCGGGGGCATCTTGATACTGAAATCGCCTTCGGGAATGACGATTTTGAACGTCATGACGAAGAAGACGAGCAGGAGGAACACGACGTCAATCATGGACGTCATATCCAAGGCGATTCTTTTGTGCTGGGATCTATTGCGTTTCATGGGAGATCAATCCGCGCTGCGCGGCTTAAACGCAAGCGCATGGGAAGTCTATTTGGATTGTTTGGCGCGGAGTTTGAAATTTTGCATTCCGAGGTCCCGGCAAATTTGAATCACGTCCTGGACCGTGCCCGATTGGGCGAATCCGTCGGCGCGGATGACGACCGTAGCAGCGGACATGGGCTTGTTCATACTCGTCTGGAGACGTCGATAAAGGTCAAGCTGATCGCGCAGGGCGCGAATTTCGTAGGTTCTGCCGTTGAAAATGGTCGTCCCGTCTTCGGCGATCTGCAGGACCACGGGCTCAACGAGAGGCTTATCCGGCGGTTTGGCCAATTCGCTTGCGGGTAGCTTGATCCGCTCGCTCTGGTCCGCCTCGGAGAAATTGATAAGTACCATAAAGAACGCGATCAACAGGAACGTGATGTCGATCATCGGCGTCATGTCGAGTTCTTTTTTTTCGGACTTGGACTTGAATTTCATATTTCCTATCCAGCCTTACTAGGCGGTTTTGAAGCGGTTCATCAGGTTTTCCGTTTGAACGGTCATTTCCAAGACAAGAAGCGCGAGTTTATTGCGGAAGAATTCGTAAATGATGATGGCCGGAATGGCAATGATCAAACCGATTTGGGTCGTGATCAAAGCCGTTGAAATACCGGCGGCCAATTCACTGGCCTGCGGGGTCGTGGGTGAACTGGCAATGACATAAAACGAGGCTACCATCCCGAAAACCGTCCCGAGAAGGCCGACCATCGGGGAGATACTGGCAATCGTGGCAATGTAACCAAGTTTTTGTTCCATTCGCATGATTTCTTCTTCGGCCACGTCTGACATCGACTGTTCGGCGGCGGCATATCCGGACGCCATTTTAGCCAAGCCGGCCGCGAGAACTTTTCCTTGGGGCGATTCGCTTTCCTTAGCGGATTCGTAAGCGGCCTGAAAATCCTCTTCGTCGAGGTGCGTCTTGAACGCCTCAATCATTTCCAAGGGCATGATGCTGTTACGATTAATCGCCATCCAATTCATGACGACAAGCATGACGAAGAGGACGGAAATGATGCCGAAAACCGGGGCAAAGGGGCCCAAGGCGGTCAAGTACCACATCAAAACGCTTCCACCGCCACCCTCTGAAACATCTTCGGTTGAAGCATTGGCGGCAGGAGCCGCAGCCGGAGCTGCGGCGGCTTCGCCTTCCTCCTGGGCATAAACCGTCGGTGAAAAATGGTCGATCGTCAAAACTCCCGAAGCAAAGACGAACGCGGCGAACAGAAAAAGGAAAAGTCCGGCAAAACGGACGGTCGATTCTTTTTTGAACAATTGAGACATGTACGAAGCTCCGTAAACGGTGGTCGGATGTTAGGTGTGGAAGGAACAGAGTGGAGGGATCGAATCAGGACGGTTTAACGTCCACATTATAACGACTTTTCAGTTGACGATCAACGTCTTGCGCCCTGTCTTCCCGGTTGGCTTTGCGCCAGAGTTTGGAAAGTTCTTTCAAGGCAACAATATGCTCGTTTCGCGCCGAGGCGAACAACAGATCCGTATGCAGGTACGCGATGATGGCATTCTGCGTTTTCCCGGCCTGGTTGTAAACCTTTCCCATGGAATTATAGAGCCGGGCCTGGAAATTCGAGTCTTCACCGGTCGTTTCCGAGGCGATTTTATCACGGGCCGGGGTCGCCGAGTGGGTGATTTTTTTCGCGGGCACGCCGACGGCGCCGCCCCATCGAGCCAAACCAATACGGCGGGCGGG
>JBEBTM010000220.1:0-7293 GCA_040393745.1 Thermogutta terrifontis
AAACGCCCGGCTTCGGTTGGAGTGAAGCCGGCGCCTACAAGCTCTACGGCTGGTACACGGGACTCGTTTACCTCGCGGCTCTCTTCGGCGGCTGGGTGGCCGACCGCTTCTGGGGGCAGCGAAACTGTGTCGTACTCGGCGGATTGCTCATGGCCATCGGCGAGTTTTTCCTCGCGGCCACGGAGTTCATCCGACTCGGCGGCGGCATTAAAGTCACGATGACCGCCGATCCGACGGCGTTCGTCGTCTTTTTTATCGGCCTGGGACTCATGGTGCTCGGCAACGGTTTTTTCAAGCCCTGCATCTCGGTCATGGTCGGCCAGCTTTACGCCCCGGGGGACCGTAAACGCGACTCCGCGTTTTCGATCTTCTACATGGGCATCAATCTCGGGGCCTTCCTGTCTCCGCTCATCGCCGGGACCGTCGCCGAGAATTACGGCTATCATCTCGGCTTCCTGATCGCCGGCTTCGGCATGATCTTCGGCTTAATAACCTTCACATTCTTCGGTCGCCTCTATCTCAAGGGCATCGGAGCCCCGCCGGTGAAGCACGACCCCGATGTCGTCCTCTCACCCGAGGAGCAGGAGGCACGGGACAAAAACCTTTACGAACAGACCCGGCCGCTCACGAAGAAAGACTGGGACAAAATGTACGTCATCGCCATTTTGTCGATCTTTGTCATCGCCTTCTGGGCCACCTTTGAACAGGCCGGCTCGTCGTTAAATATTTTCGCCAAGGCCAATACCGACCGCGGCGTTTCGCGGGGCGTGGTGGATACGATAGCGACCGTTCCCTTGGGGTCGGACGTCTTCCTGGAAAACGAGGACTTTGACGATTACAAAAAATTGGTCATCCGCGTCCGTTCGTTGGAAGGGCAGCTCCTGCTCGAACGAAAACAGGAGGAATCCGGCGGCGAAAAAGCCAAACAGGAGCGGGAACCTTTCGGCGACCGGGTCAAACGTCTCTTCGCCTTCCAGGGGAAAAAAGACAAGCGACCCATAGAAGAACAGATCGACGAACTCAAGGAAATCGCCAAGGGTCTCACGGCCCGACTTCGAGCCAGCAAGGACGAAGGCGTGCAGGTTGCCATCGACTCGCTGAATAAAGTCATTAACGACGACGGCCAAATGATCGTCGACGGACTCCTGGCCAAGCTGGACATTCTGGCCAAACATGACGAGAAAACCGCGGCCGGCGCGACGGAATTGAAAACGACCGTGGCCGGGGAAACCGACCTCGCGATCAAGGAACAGCTTCTCGTCGACGGTATCAAAAAACTCAACGTCATTCCGAAGCCGGGAAGCGATCTGGACAAGGAAATCGCCAAGAGTGAAAAGGCGATCAAAAAGAACGAAAAACGCCGGATGAATCTTACCGATGCGATTTCCTCCGTGCTGGCCTTTGAACAAGGAGCCGATGGCGGCGATATCCAAACCGCGCTGGTGGAAATGGGCAACGCCGAAAAGAAGTTCGAAGCCCATTACATTCCCGGTACAACGGCTTTTACCTTCCCGGCAACTTGGTACCAATCGGTCAACGCCTGCGGGATCATTATTTTCGTGCCGATTTTTACGATCATGTGGATCGTCCTCGCCGCCAAGGGTTTGGAACCCAGCACGCCCTATAAGTTCGCGCTGGGATTGCTTCTCGTTTCAGCGAGCTTTTTCATTATGATACCGGGTGCGATCGAGGCCAAGGAGACAGCCGGAAAAGCGGGGCCGCACTGGTTGGTGTTGTGCTACCTGCTGGCCACTTGGGGCGAGCTTTGCCTTTCGCCGGTCGGGCTTTCGATGGTTACGAAACTGGCGCCGGCCCGGTACGCGTCGTTCTTCATGGGCGTGTGGTTCATGGCGAGTAGCATTGCGTACATCCTGGCCGGTTACGCCGCGAGTTACTTCGGGTCCGACGGGGGTGTGAATCTGTTCTTCGGTCCGGAAAAGGGCCTGGCCGACTTCTTCCTGCTCATGGCGGTCATTCCGATGGTCATCGGCTTCATCGCCCTGGCAATGGCTCCGAAGTTGAAGAAGATGATGCACGAAGTGGTGTAAGGTTTTCACCTGCAAATAGAATACCCGTTTACGGTGTAACGTAATCCCCAAGTTCCGCTACGCTCCACTTGGGGCTCTTGGATTTATCATGGACTCCCTTTGCACCTTGTTTCGCGTCGGCCACGGGCCTTCGAGTAGTCACACGATGGGCCCGGCCCTCGCGGCGGATATTTATCGCCAGCGGCATCCGGAGCCCGGAACTCGATTTCGGGTCACCCTGCTCGGCAGTCTTGCCGCGACGGGTCGGGGACACTTGACCGACCGGGTTTTGGAGCAGAAACTGCCCGGCGTGGAAATCGTTTGGAAGCCGGAAATCACGCCGAAAGAGCATCCCAACGGCATGATTTTCGAGTGTCTCGGAGCCGACAACCTGCCGGAGGATCGTCAAACATTTTTCAGTATCGGCGGCGGTGAACTGGCCTTTCTCAGCGAAGCGACCGGTCGCTTTGTTCGATTTCCGTCGGGCGGCCCGGCACCGTCGGATGTGTATCCTGATTCGACCATGTCGGCCATTCTCGCCCGGCTCGAAACAGACGGTGAACTCTTTTGGGATTACATCCAGCGTTACGAGGGCGACTATATCGTTCCGTTTTTGGCCATGACTTGGGACGCCATGCAGGACGCCATTCGCCAGGGCCTGGAAAACGAGGGCATCCTGCCCGGTGGGTTGCGATTGACGCGAAAAGCCCCCTCGTATTACGTCAAAGGAAAGATGGGCCGTTCCCCGTTACGCGGTACGATTTCGCTCTTCGCCTATGCCTTGGCCGTTTCCGAGGAAAACGCGGCCGGCGGGCTCGTCGTCACGGCACCTACCTGCGGCTCCAGCGGCATCGTGCCTGCCGTGCTTCGAATGCTCAAGGAGCAACTCAAGCTCACCGACAAGCAAATCGCGCCGGCCCTGGGCGTGGCAGGTCTCTTCGGTCTGGTCGCCCGAACCACCGGGTCGATCAGCGGGGCGGTAGTCGGCTGCCAAGGCGAGGTGGGCGTGGCCTGTTCCATGGCCGCGGCGGCCGCGGCCAAGCTCATGGGCGGAACTCCTCGGCAAATTGAATACGCTGCGGAAATCGGCCTCGAACATCATTTGGGCTTGACCTGCGATCCGATCGACGGTTTGGTCCAAATTCCCTGCATAGAACGTAATGCTCTGGCGGCCACAAAGGCGATTGCCTCAGCCCAGTACGCTCTGCTGTCCGATGGCCGACACTTGGTCATGTACGACGACATTATCGAGACCATGTTACGAACCGGCCATGATCTGGACGCCGGTTACCGGGAAACTTCCACTGGCGGACTTGCCGTAATCCGGAGACTGTGACGCCGAAAAATCCCGTCCCCCCGCCTTGTCAATCCGCAAAGGCGGAGTTAGAATCCTTCTTTCCTGTAGGTGGAACGATTTTTTCTGCGCCAAAAGAGCGTGACGTATGCGGACGGATTTAGCGAAATCCTTTTGCTGTCAATCATTTAAGACAAAGTAATCGAGTTGGGTACAATGGACAAGACATACATGGCGAAACCGGGCGAGATTGAGCAAAAGTGGTTTCTCGTCGACGGAACCGACAAAATCGTCGGTCGCTTGGCAAGTGAAATTGCGATGATTTTGATGGGCAAGCACCGTCCGACATACACGCCCCACATCGACACCGGCGATTATGTGATCGTCACCAATGTGGACAAGGTCGTTTTCTCCGGCAAAAAACTGGACCAGAAAAAATATACGTGGTACACGAAATGGCCCGGTCTCCGCAGTGAAACCGCTCGGGTTCGCATGGAAAACAAGCCGGATATGATCCTCACCGAAGCGGTTCGGCGTATGCTCCCCAAGAACAAACTGGCCCGCAAAATGCTGGCAAAGCTCAAGGTTTATAAGAGCGGTGAGCAACATCCGCACCAGGCCCAGCAGCCGGAAGTGCTTGAACTGGGTAAGAAATAACAACGACTCGAAAACAGGATAAGTAAAATGGTCAAAATTGGCGATTACAAAATCGAAGGTAACGGCAAAAATGATTTCCTTGGAACGGGCCGTCGGAAAAGCTCCGTCGCTCGAGTTCGTGTTCGGCCCGGGACCGGCAAAATCAGTATCAATTGCCGGGAGATGGAAGAATTCTTCAAGACACCCCAGCAGCGCAATGCCGTGCTCGCTCCTCTCCTTTTGACGGGAAAGAAGGACGAAGTCGATGTAATCATCCATGTTGAAGGTGGCGGGACCACAGGCCAGGCCGACGCCTGCAAGCTGGGTGTGGCCCGAGCTCTGAACAAATTCGATCCCGAAGTGGAACCCACGTTGCGTGAACACAGCCTGCTCACTCGTGACGCCCGCGAAGTCGAGCGTAAAAAATACGGCCTCCGCAAGGCCCGTCGTGGCACCCAGTTCTCAAAGCGTTAAACGCCGCTTGAGACGAGTCGAACTCATTTGGAACGCCGTAACCGCGATGGTTGCGGCGTTTTTCGTTTCTTGTTCTGAAGAATCCGCCCTGAGAAAAGAAAAAAATTCAAGAAACGCCGTGTTTTCTTGCGAAAAAAGGGAATACCGCAGGATCGGCCTCTCACGCTTTAATCCGGAAAAGTTTTACTAATTTGCCCGTTTAATTCTCTTTTTTACCGATTGTGAGATATTTTTGCGGGAAAAGGATTATAAGTTAAGTGAAAGGCACTTTGTTTCCGATCCATTGCAATACGCACTGGGCTTCGGTTCGGTTTTTAGCACGAAGCTGGTCGGAAAGCAAAGATTATCGTGTTGCCGGAGAGATGAAGGGTCTTCTCTTTCGGCAATAAAACGAATTACGGAGAGTTCGTTCGAATCGCCTGGACTGTTTTGTGGAAGGCGAAACTTGTTCCGCGGATAGAGGCTTCGCGAGCCGCCGACAGGACGATGGCGAACGATATCTGAAACGAAAGGATTGTTTACTCTTATGAAAACAATGAATGGATTCACGAACGAGCTTTTGGTCAAGAAAGCGAAGAAGAACTGGAGAATGCGGTGCGGAGCTTTCCTGTTGGCCGTCTTGGGCGCTTGGTACGGAGGTGTGCCGCAAGAGGCATCTGCCCAGGTGACGTTGAACACGAACGCGAACTGGGGAGCCGGGATCGTCCTTGATACCGTCCAGACCGCAAACCGCGATGGAACGGGTATGAACATCGGGGGGCAATTTGGCGTGGGCGGTATTACCCGCGATGCCACGGCGACAAAGACAATCCACTGGACACCGCCCACCGGCACCAATTTAGGGGTGGACCTTTACGATGTCTTCCAAGGAAATGTCCGGGCCTACCAGGCAAACTTCGATGTCGATCCGCCTGCTCGAGTGGGGACTTACGCCTTCCAGACTTCCGATGGCTTTAGTGCCAACGGTGTTCAGTTCACCAGTTCGGGGAACATGACCTGGTCGGGGGCCTTCAACGCTTCTGGAGGTACGTTCTACACGCAGGGGAACACTCTGACGCTCAGCAATACCGTCGGCGGTTTCAGCAATTCAAGTACGTTCCAGATCAACAATGGCACGGGCTCCGGAATCGGCGGCTGGGTCGCTCTCTATGGCGGATCGAACACGGGATCCATCGACGTCAATACGGGTTCTCTCTCCGTCCAGAGCAACTCTTTCGGCAACACCGGAACGATCAACTTGACTTCTTCCGGTCGCTTGGAAATTGCTTCCGGCGTCACGGTCGGCGGAACGATCAACGGTGCCGGCCCTGCGGGTGGGACCAGATGGAATATCAACAGCGCCATTTGGTTGGCGAACGTCGGAACCGTCAATGGAGCTTTGTCCGGCAATTTGACCATCACCGGCAGCTATTACGGCGATCCGACCATGTCCACGCCGTCCGGTACCACCACCATGCAGAACGTTCGCTTGAATGCGACGGGTGCAACCGGGGCAAACCTGGATTACATCAACATCGTCAATAGCCAGTACGGCTCGACCGAAGTGGTGATCCAGACCGAAGCCAACTTGGGCGATGCCGTCGTCAGATTGTACAACGGCTACCTATCGAAATCATCGCTGGCCGGTACCTTGGAAATCGACAACCGCATCGAGGTCGAAGGCGAAGGCGGTATCGTTGCCAATGCCCTGATGGGACGCGACCGATGGGACTCGAATCCCGACAGCCTGATCTATCAGGACGAGTCGCGGTTCGTTCTTTCCGGTGTTCTCACCAGCACGAGCCACAGCGCCCTGCTTGAGATCAATAACGTGCCGTATACGGACTCCAGCACTTGGGGGACCGTGGTCCTGAACAATGTGAGCAACACCTACAGCGGTAGCTATGCCATTTATGGCGGGACTCTGGAAATTTCCAACGCCCGGAATCTCGGTGTCCACGATCACAACTACGATCAGTACTACGTATCCGTCGGCAACCGCGAAGGGGAACGGTCCGCTTTCCGTACTGTCGGGCAGGCCAATACGCAAATCGAAATCGGCCACTTTTTCCAAGTGAACGGGACGAACGGCTTCTATGAAGTCTACACCATTGAGCCCGGAACGGACAATGTCGTTGTCACGGCCGTCGACGATGAGAACATGGCTGATGCCGACCGCTTCGTCACCGTCCAGCAAGGGAAACTATTCGGTTCGTTCGACTTGAACAAGGCCGGTGACGGTACCTTGGTTCTCGCCAGCCGGAACAACCAGAATTTCACCGGCGACATTGTCATCCAGCACGGAACCGTGAGTATCGATCACGCGTCCAACCTCGGCAATTCGCAAAGGATCAAGATCGGTATGCAGCGGGCTTCCGTGACCGACTCTCACGAATTCCGACCCGTCTTCGAAACCACGGACTCGGTCAGTCTGGACAAGACCATCGAAATCAACCAGGAAAACAGCGTCATCCGAACCACGGGCATCGACAATGTCACCACGCTCCGCGGCCCCGTGACGACCGGTACCCTCCAAGGTGAAACCTATGTCGCCGCCCTGAACAAACAAGGGGCCGGTACCTTAGTCATGGCCGGTGACGGGACCTGGTACAAAAACATGGGCGATATGAACATCGTCCAAGGGACCGTACAGTTCTCGGCGGCCCGGAATATTACGACCGGCACCATCACTATCGGCGTCAACAGCCACAAGGATATCGAAGGTACGAATCCCGACGGCTCCGCGATCGCTTACAAGGCCGTTCTGCGTTTGGACGACAACTCGACCGCATCGCTCACGAGCAACAACGTGGTACTCGGATCGTCGCGATATTCCTATATCGACATCGGCACGGCCTCGATTCTCACAGTCGGACCCGTCGG
>JBEBTM010000221.1:0-7293 GCA_040393745.1 Thermogutta terrifontis
GCGGGCGATTCCGGCGTCGAGATAGTCACGGATGGCCTGCTCGCTACGGATACCACCGCCGATTTCCACGGGAATATCCACGGCCCGGACGATTTCCTCGACCGACTTCTGGTTGACGGGTTCGCGGTCCTTGGCCCCATCAAGATCGACCACATGCAGGAACCGAGCTCCCTGCCCGACCCATTGCCGGGCCATTTCGGCGGGGCTTTCACCGTACACGGTTTCCCGGGCGTAATCGCCCTGCTTGAGTCGGACACATTTTCCGTTCAATATGTCAATCGCGGGCCAAAGTTGCATCGAGAATCCGGTATTGCTCATATTCAAAACCGTGAATGTTTTTCAGAATGTTGATCAGCGAAATCGGGAGTGAAGCGACCATTTCGCGGGTGAATTCGTCGAGCGGAAGCTCGAATGGTGGTCCGGCCGCGCCGGGTTACTTTGTGAAATTAAACAACGACGGTTCTTCGTAATCGCCGGGATCGACTCCTAAATGACGGTAGCCTTTTTCCGTAAGGCAACGGCCCCGGGGAGTTCGGACGATCAATTCGCTTCGCAGCATAAACGGCTCGACTTCGTCGACCAGCGTGTCGGGCGCAAGATTCATCGTGTGTGCGACCGATTCCACGCCGACGGGACCACCCCGGAAGACGCGGAGAATCGTTTCCAGGAATTTTATGTCCTGCAAATCCAGGCCGAGTCGATCGATACCCTGCATTTCCAGGGCGTCCATGGCCACGGACAGCGTGATGTTCCCATTGGCCCGGGCATCGGCGAAATCGCGAACCCAGCGGAGCCGGTTGTTGGCCAATCGCGGCGTTCCCCGGCTTCGCTTCGCGATTTCATCGGCAGCGGCATCGTCGATCTTGACATTCATCTTACCCGCGCTTCGGTGGACGATCCGGGCCAGTTCGTCGACGGCATAGAAATCAAGGTGTTCCCGAATGGGAAAGCGGTCCCGTAGCGGAGCGGAAATCAAACCGGTCCTGGTGGTGGCCCCAATGAGCGTGAACGGTTTGAGCGGAATATTCAGCGTCTTCGCGCTCACGCCTTCTCCGAGCACGACGTCGATCCGGAAATCTTCCATGGCCGGGTACAGGAATTCCTCCACAGCCTTCTGCATCCGGTGAATTTCGTCGACGAACAGCACGGAACCTTCTTCCGCCGCGGTGAGATACGGTACGATATCCTTGGGAGCTCGGAGGACGGCTCCGTTGGCAATTTGGAATCCCACGCCGAGTTCCCGGGGAATGCAGGTCGAAAAGGTCGTCTTTCCCAAACCCGGCGGACCGTCGAAGAGAACATGGGCCAACGGTTCATTGCGTTTTTGAGCCGCGTGAATCGAAATTTGGAGTCGCTCGAACACGTCGCGTTGGCCGATCATTTCGGTCATCCGCTGAGGCCGAAGGATCCGATCGTCATCGTCGTTTTTTCCCAGGGAATTACCCGCGATTTCGGGCAGATCGTCCATGGGATCATGGTCGCCGTCCTGCGTTCCGATAATTGCCTTTCTTGCCATCGCTACCATCCTGTTTTACGACTTTGCCCTCTCGCGCCCTGCTGCCAAGTGATTCTACACGTCTTCGGGTTCGTAGACAACATCGTCGTCATCTTTCCGTTCTTGCTTGAACGGTGAAGGTCCCAAGAGTTCGGTGAGCCGGGCTTCGTCGATTTCTTCTTCGATTTCCAATGCCGCGGCCAGTTTGTCCAATAGATTTCGGTTTTCCATGAGAAGTTGCATTGCCAGCGCATCGGCTTCGGCCAGGAACGAACTGACTTCGGTGTCGATAAGCCGGGCCGTTTCCTCACTGAATTCCCTCGCCGTGGCCATTTCGCGACCCAGGAAGGGGTGCGTTTCGTCCGAACTGTACGCCACGGGCCCCAGTTTTTCACTCATGCCCCAACAGGTTACCATCCGCCGGGCCAGTTTCGTCGCCTGCTTCAGATCGTTTTCGACTCCTGCGGGCAGTTCGTTGAAGACCAGCCGTTCCGCGGCCCGACCGCCCATCGCAAAGGCCAACTGAGCGTGCGCCTGTCGGGCCGTGATGCCGATTTGGTCGCCCTCGGGCAGTGTGTATGTCGCCCCCAAAGCCCGGCCACGGGGGACGATCGAAACCTTGTGAACGGGCGAAGCCAAGGGCTGGAACCAACCCACGATCGTGTGCCCCGCTTCGTGGTAAGCGATTTTTTTACGTTCTTCTGGAGCGATGATTTCCTCGCGACGGAGCCCCATGACGACTTTATCTTGGGCGTAATCGAAGTCGCTCATTTCGACCTGATTCTTCCCGTTGCGTGTGGCCCAGAGGGTTGCCTCGTTGACGAGGTTCCGAATATCGGCCCCTGTAAATCCTACGGTTCTTCGGGCCAGAATCTTGATATCAACGCTTTCAGCCAGCGGGATATTGCGGATATGGACCCGGAAAATCGCTTCCCGGCCTTTAACCGTGGGCCGATCCACGGTGATATGCCGGTCGAACCTGCCCGGCCGAAGCAGTGCGGGGTCCAGTACGTCAGGCCGATTCGTCGCGGCCATGACCATGACCGATTCGCTCGGGGTGAAGCCGTCCATTTCGCTGAGAATCTGGTTCAGCGTCTGTTCCCGCTCGTCGTGGCCGGCTCCGATGCCCGTTCCACGGTGGCGTCCCACGGCGTCGATTTCGTCGATGAACAGGATGGCTGGTGCGGCGTCTTTGGCGGTGTTAAATAAATCTCGAACCCGGCTGGCACCGACTCCGGCAAACATTTGAATGAACTCACTGCCGTTGATCGAGAAGAACGGCACACCCGCCTCACCGGCCACGGCCCGTCCCAAGAGCGTCTTGCCCGTTCCCGGCGGCCCGACGAGCAGCGTTCCCTTGGGAACCCGGGCACCCATCCGCTGATATTTCACGGGATCTTTCAGGTAATCGACGATTTCAAGCAACTCGTTTTTTACGCCGTCAAGCCCGGCCACGTCGTCGAACGTCGTCGGACGTTCCGTGCCTTCATTGTCGTAGCGCCGGGCCGGAGATCGACCGAAACCGGGCAAGCCGCCGGACGCACTGTTGACAATCTGGTCCCGGGTTCGACGGAACATATAGAAAATAACGACGATAATGCCCACGGTCAGGAGCATCGAAACGATCATCATCGTGTTGGAATAATCCGGCGGAGTCGACGCACTGTATTTATCGCCAAGTTTGTCAAAAAGCCGCTTATCCAGGGTTTCGTCGGCCAATGCGGACAGGGGGACGTTAACGGTAAAGTTAACACCTTTTTCGTCAGATGCCGGAGTGTCGACCGAAGGGTTCTTCATTTTACCGAAGATTACCGTCGACTGGAGGTTGATTTCCAGGATTTCTCCGGCATCGAGCTTTTGAAGGAATTCGCCCCAAGAGAGCTTTTTCTTCTCGCCGAATGACCGTGTTGTCGCCATGACGAGGCCGACAATGATGAAGCCGACCAAGAAAAAAACGAGCATCTTGTTCGGCGGCGGAGGCGGCTGGATATCGGCAACCCGAGGGCCTTTGTCATCGTAAGACGGACGCTGACCACCTCCGCCAGCCTTGTTCGGCTCCAAATCGGACTCGGAAGAATCACGAGGAACATCGTAATCTTTTGACATCGCTATTTCCCTTACGCCGTAACATCAACCAAACATTGTCCTGGGGGCAGGAATCATCAACTCCCGGAGAGAAGCCTTCCCGTCAATCGATAATCTTCGAAATCGGGTACTCGACAATTCCACAGGCGCCTGCGGTTTTGAGTTGTGGGATGAGCTTACGAACGATCGATTCTTCGATGATCGTGGAAACGGCGACCCAATTCTCGTCTGACAGGTTCGAAATCGTTGGGTTTTTCAGGGCCGGCAGCAGTCCCAGCACAGCGTCAATCTGCGAACGTTGGACGTTCATCAAAAGCCCGACTTTCCCCTCGGCGGCCATGGTTGCGCGGAGCATCAGTACGATGTCGTCGATCTTGTTTCGCTTCCACTCGTCCTTATAGGATTCGTGATTGGCGATAAATCGCGTCGTACTTTGAAGTACCTCGGCCACGATGCGCAGATTATTGGCCCGAAGTGAACTGCCGGTTTCCGTGACTTCGACGATTGCATCGACCAGTTTCGGCGGTTTGACTTCAGTGGCTCCCCAACTGAATTCAACTTCAGCCTTCACGCCGTGGCGGGCCAGGAATTGCTTGGCAAGCCCAACGCCTTCGGTCGCAATTCGTTTACCTTCAAGATCTTGGACTGTTTGAATCGGAGAATCCTCAGGCACGCAAAGGACCCAGCGAACCGGTTTTCTGGAAACTTTGGAAAACCGAAGCTCGGCCACTTCAAGCACGTCCGACTGGGTTTCGACGATCCAGTCATGACCGGTGAGACCGGCATCGAGTGTGCCATTGGCAACGTATCGAGCCATTTCCTGGGCCCGAATCAGCAGGCATTCAATGTCCTCGTCATCGATTACAGGAACGTAACTCCTTTTCTCGACCGAGATTTTATAGCCACTCTTGCGAAACAGTTCAAAGGTCGCCTCTTGGAGGCTGCCAGCGGGAATTCCAAGCTTCAGTGTCATGTGTACAAACAAAGTTTTGCCCGGTATCCTGGACACCGGTGCATTGCGTGAAAATAAAATCTAACGGTTATCGTCATTATCACATACCTCCCCACGAAATAAAAGGGGAGGCGTGAAAACCGACTTTTTTAGCATTTTCTTTTTGAAATTTCGGTAAACCGTTGTATATTACCCATATTGACTTTCGGCTCCGGCACAAGATGTTGCCGGCATATGTTTTCCTTGGCCTGTTTTCGAGAGAAATTACTATGAGAGCAATTCATTTGTCCGTGATCGTCTCGGCCGTTTTGGCCGTTTTTTTCGGCACTGCCCTTGAAAGTGAAGCGGCGATCAGAGGCAAACGATATTGCCGACCAGCCAAGCGTATGGTTTCCGTGAAGCCGAAAACGGTCCTAGGACCCAAAGTTTCACTCCTTCAATCGGATTCTCTGGACGGTTGGCTCACCACGGGCGGTAAGACACCGGGTTCGGCTTGGGAAGTTGTCGAAGGCGTCTTGCACTTGAACGGCCGTGGCGGCGATATCCGAACCGAGCGTGAGTACAAGAATTTCATCCTTGATTTCGCTTGGACCATTGCCAAGGGCGGTAACAGCGGCATCAAATACCGCTTCAAGCAGTTTGACGGCAAAGGCTGGCTCGGCTGTGAATATCAGGTTCTGGACGACTACAACACGGGTGAAGGAAAAGCTGCTAAACGAAGTGCATCGACACTTTATGACATTCTCCCGACCAATGAGCGAAAGCATCTGAACCCGCATACCGAACTCAACCGTGGGCGTATTGTCGTCAACGGCGATCGCTTGGAACATTGGCTCAATGGTGAAAAAGTCGTTGAGGTCACCGTTGGTTCGGATCGATGGAAGGAAGCTCTTGCTAAAAGTAAGTTCAGTGGCACGGAAGACTTCGGTTCGAATCCAACAGGCTTCATTATGGTTCAGGACCATCAGTGCGAAGTTTGGTTTCACGAAATATCCATCCAGGAGATTCTTTCGCCCGATTCCGGTCGTGAAACAAAAGGAGCGGCGTTCCGTTGTATTAACCCCTGTGTTGAAAAGAAGATAACCCGTGTCCCAGAGAAATGTCGCGTTGTGACATGTCATCCAACGTATTGCAATAAAAAGAGTTACCGATGCGCGTCCCCGACGCGGCGCTGTGTTGATTACCATAAGGCACGTTATTGCCGATAGTTAAGGTGAATTGTATCCAAAAATTCAAAGTGTCGATATTCTTGGATACAATTGTAAAATCAGGTAAAATCCCTATATCTAGTCTACTTTAGCGGAAAAAACCGCAAAATATGCGATTTGGTTGCAAGACTCAAAAAGTACGCTACACTCTTACCTACTTGCATTCCTCCTTCGGCTGTGACGAGCCGATTTTTCCGCATAAGGATCGTTCCACGGAACAGGGCGTGCTTCGCAAGCACATAAGGATACACTCGAAGCCCGTCCTGTTCCTAACGATTGCCTTGCCTCAAAGACTACGGAGAAGCCTTCAAGAAGACTCCCATCAGCAAAATTAAAAAAGATGCCGTTTTCTTCGGCTCGCGCTGACGTCTCCTGATACGGGACGGACCCACGCCGCGAGCCGCCAAGGAGCGGTTTCGCGATTACCGCCGTTTGAGGTACGTCCAAGGATGTTCTCCGGTCAAAGGTATGCACTTTTTTCCGACTGCTGGCTCTTCACCAAGGCGCCTTCGGGCTTGACGGCATCAGGCGTCGCAACGGATTCGGTCCTGCCACTCAGGAGGATAGAGAATGCCAAGGAAGCCTTTGATCGGAATCAACATGGATTATCGGGCCGCACAAAAGGGTGTCCCCGCACTGAGCGTACTGTTTTCCGGTTACTATGATTCCCTTCTTCAGGCGGGCGCGTTGCCTGTTGCTATTCCGCCGTTTCCCGAAGACAAGGATCTCGATGCCAATCTGGAGCAAATGCTCGGCATGCTCGACGGTGTCGTTATGGTTGGTGGGTCGGATCTCGATCCACGCCGCGATGGATTCATGCTCCATCCGTCGGTCAAATTACTCGATGAACGTCGCGAAACGTTTGATCGATTCCTGATTTAAAAAATCGCCGAACGTCGGGTTCCGCTTCTCGCCATCGGGACGGGAATGCAACTCCTCAATGTTTCGCAGGGAGGAACGCTTTTCCTTCACATTCCGGAAGACCTTCCTAAGGCCCTTCCGCATCGTGACGCAATGGACCCCCATCATCGTCACGCTCTGGTTATTGAAAAAGGCTCGCTCCTGGAGCGGGTTTACGGCGACAACGACATTCGCGTCAACAGCCTGCATCACATGGCCGTGGACGATGTTGCGCCCGGTTTTCTCGTTACGGGCCGATGCCCGGACGGCGTTGTGGAGGCGGTGGAATCACTGCACCGCGACTGGTTGGCCCTCGGTACGCAATTCCATCCTGAAAGCCCCTCGGCAACCGCGCTGGACGGCCGGATCTTTCGCGAATTCGTATTGGAAATCGTGGCCCGGAAACGGAGCCAGGGGATCCATCTCCTGGAAGTCGAAGAGCCTGCGTTTATCTGAGCTTTCGACAGTTTAAGATAGACATCGTGGCCTTCTTCGCCGCCATGGAGCGCCTTTCGGTTCGACCCGAAAGGCGTTTTTGTGCGCCCTGGAGAAGCTAACCGTCCCTACGCTCTGGATGGTGCGTGATGTTATGATGCCCCCCAAAGCTCCTTGAGCGTGATTGATGACCAAGACTCGAAATCGTCCAAGGCGTG